>NZ_ATVU01000012.1:0-100000 GCF_000420885.1 Dorea sp. AGR2135
GGTTTTATCCATCATCAAAGCTTTGCAGCTGTTGTGGAAACATCAAAAAAGATTTGAAATTATCTGACAGGGTATATAGATGTGCGTGTGGGAATATAATTGACAGAGATTTCCAGGCATCTATAAATCTTAAGGCTTATGGAGAACGATTTGCAAGCTGACACGGAAACGTTAATGCAAATATGTACGGATACGTTAGTCCGGAATTTACGCCTATGGAGAGTACAAGAACTTGTGAGTAGATAGATATTTATATCATCAAAAGCATACTCGTTGAAGTAGGAATGAAACATAGAAGTTTATAACTTTTCATAAGTTTTCAGTAACGGTATGTCGTTATGTTACATGAAGTATCATTTGCGTCTTTTAACGGACGCGATCAGGTTCAAGGGTGGATTTATGTTCCGGCTTGTAAGCCGAAGGGAATCGTTCAGGTGATTCATGGATTTGGAGAACATTCCAGACGTTATCTACATATGATTTCTGCGTTTTTAGATGCAGGGTATATTGTGGCAGCAGACGACCATGTCGGACATGGAAAAACTGCGATGGTCAATGAGGTATGGGGCGATTGGGGAGATAAAGGTCCGCATACCATGATGGAAGATGAGCATACATTAAAAGAAATTGTGTGCGGAAAATATCCGGACTTGCCATATTTTTTATTTGGCCACAGCATGGGATCCTTTATAACAAGAGATTTCATTGCAAAATATGGAGATGAACTGACAGGAGCTACTATTTGCGGTACAACCGGAATCTTCCGCGGAGCAAAAGAAGTGGGAGAAAAGCTGAAAGAAGTAATTGATGCCGGACACGGCGAGGAATCTAATCCAGAATTTGCAGGGGAACTGATGGGCTGGATGTGCGAGCGGTGCGGCGAGATCAGTATCGGAAATGAGTGGATCTGCGCAGATCCTTATGTACAACGCGACCATGCAGAAGACCCATTTGACGCATTTACAAGACTAACCAGTAATCGTTCAATCTATGATTTTATACAAATGATGGAACAGATCGAAGGAACCAAGTGGGCAGATAAAGTTCCAATTGACCTGCCAATTTACAACATCGCAGGAGACCAGGATCCAGTCGGCGAATACGGAGTAGGCGTCTACCAGGTAAGTAACTGGCTGATACAGACCGGCCATACAGTAACAACAAAACTATATTCCGGATATCGTCATGAAATCCATAATTACGCAGAGATAAAAAATGAAGTCGAGGCAGGAATTATCGCATTCATGGATGGAATATTAAGTTAAAAATGAATAGGGTGGGGACGTAGTAAAATGTTAAAATGCTACGTCCCAATTGTATTTTGCGGCGTCCTTTTTGAGAATCAGGGTGTCCCTGATTGGACCTAGAATTAGGTGGGAATAAAAATATGAATGAGGAATTATAAAAAATGAGTGGAAAATTATATGGTGTCGGTGTCGGTCCGGGAGATCCGAAGTTAATGACGTACTTGGCAGTGGAGACGATTCAGAATTGTCCGGTAATCGCAGTGCCTGCTGATGGAAAAGAACATGCAATCAGTTATAAAATTGCATCTGGAATTGTGAAGAATATGGATCAGAAAGAATGTCTGGGACTGTCTTCACCGATGACGAAAGACCGGAAAATTTTAGAAAAGAATTATCAAAAAGTATCAGAAGAAATCATAAAGAAACTGGATGAAGGTAAAAATGTGGCATACTTGACACTTGGAGATCCAACGGTTTATTCCACTTATATTTATATCCAGCGTATTGTAAAAAAGTGCGGATATGATGCAGAGATTATTAATGGAGTTCCATCATTTTGTGCAGTTGCAGCCAAACTGGGAGACAGCCTTGCAGACCGATCCGAGCAGCTTCATATTATTCCATCTAACTATGATATCCAAGAGGCGTTGAAGCTTCCGGGAAATAAGATTCTTATGAAGGCAGCTTCAAAATTGTCGGATGTGAAGAAAGTTCTGAAAGAACAGGGGCAGGAGGCATGGATGATTGAAAATTGTGGCATGGAAGAAGAAAAAATCTATCACAGTGTAGAAGAAATGCCGGAGAAGGCGACGTACTATACGACATTGCTGGTGAAAGAGGAAATTGATAAAAACAGTTAAAGAAAAGCAACGGTGAGAGAAAATAAAAGCGAGTAGAGGTTAATTATAACATGATTAACCAACTACCCGCTTTTTTGATAACAGGCATATGATAAAAAGATTCAGCAGACTGACCTTTTCTAGCTGCCGGGCATACGATAAAAGATTACTTAGTAAAAATTATTCTGTTACAACATTTTTCGCTACTGCATTCTCTTTATTTGAAAACATTTTTCCAAAGATAAAACGGATACATGGTCCGCAGTAGAACATCTGCCAGAAAAATGCAACAGAAAAATTGAAAAACGTGGTCTGGAACCATGTCGAAATAATGTTTGAACCAGCATTTTTGAAAAGTACAGTTGCAATCAGACTCATGACTGGACACATAATGCAGATGATCATAGCTGAAATCGCAAGTGTAATTAGTTAAAAAAGAGTACAAAAAAGACACTTGTGTTGTTCGTTATCAAGCATACACTTGTGTCGTTTCCAATTATACCATAGTTCTATATAAAATTTCGTACAGTTATAGAGTATAGCAAAAAAATGAAAAATTGCAAGTGTTAAAAAATAAACAGGGGACGTAGCAAAACGTGGCAAAACGTCAAAGTACTACGTCCCCATTAGTGATTAACGGTGTCCCTTTTTTTATATTTGTGATATACTGGAGGCAAATATGAGCTGGAAGGACTAGATTATGAAACCTGTAGTAGTAAGAAATGTTGCAATCGGTGAGGCTATTCCGAAAATCTGTGTACCGATTGTTGGTAAGACGATAGATGAGATTTTGAATCAGGCGAAGCATATCTGTGAGATAGGAGCAGATGTAGTGGAGTGGCGTGTGGACTGGTTCGAGGAAGTGAATCATTACGAAAGTGTGGAAAATGCTGCGAAGCAGTTGAGAGATATTCTTGGAGAGACACCGATTCTTTTTACATTTCGTACCGCGAAGGAAGGTGGCGAGCGCGCGATAGAACCAGATGAATATGTAGAGCTGAATGGAAAAATTGCGAAAAGCGGGTATGTGGACCTTGTGGATGTAGAAGCATTTATCGGGGATACATATGTGGAAAAAGTTGTAAAAACGTCGCATGAATGTGGAGTAAAGGTGATTGCTTCTAATCATGATTTTAGGAAGACACCTCCGAAGGCAGAATTAATTTCACGTATGCGAAAAATGCAGGAACTTGGAGCTGATATTCCAAAGATTGCGGTGATGCCGCAGAGCACAGAAGATGTTCTGACACTTTTGTCTGCTACGGAAGAAATGAGACGATGCTATGCAGACCGCCCGGTTATTACAATGTCTATGGCAGGAACCGGGATAGTAAGCCGCATGTGTGGGGAAGTCTTTGGCTCAGCACTTACATTTGGTGCGGCGGGAAAAGTATCTGCACCAGGACAGATTGATGTGGAAGAATTAAGAACGGTACTTGGAATCATACACAAGAGTTTATAATAAGTATGAATTATTTTTGGTTAAAGCATAGACTTGATAAGAAAGGACTTGAATTCGATTATGCAGATTAGTGTATTGCTTGCAGAACAGATTGCCGAATTATTTCTCATGATTCTCATGGGATATGTGATAGTGAAGCTGGGACTTGTAACGGACGATGACAGCAAAATTTTGTCGAAAATTGTCTTATATATTGTGATTCCGTGTGTTATGATCAATGCATTTCAGATAGATTATACGCCGGATAAAGTACAAGGTATGTTTCTTGCGCTGGTTGCTTCGGTAGTTTTGCAAGTCTTATTATTGATAGCAGTATGGATTATGGGGAAAATATTTCATCTGAATGAAGTGGAGGTCGCTTCTATATACTACTCTAATTCCGGAAATCTGATTGTACCGATTGTGACTTATGTACTGGGGGACGAGTGGGTCGTATACGGGTGTGTATTCATGGCTGTGCAGTTGATTTTTATGTGGACACATGGAAAATATATTATCAGTTCAGGGGATAGGATTGACTGGAGAAAGATTGTGCTTAACATCAATATGATTGCAATTTTCATAGGAGCGGTTTTGTTTTTGCTGAAGATTCATTTGCCGGTGATTGTAGATGATACACTTCGTGCAGTGGGAAGCACGATTGGGCCGGTAAGTATGATTGTGACCGGTATGTTGATTGCCGGTATGAACCTTCGGGATATATTTACAAATCGAAGAGTATATGCAGTTACATTTCTAAGATTGTTGCTTGTGCCGGTGCTGGCACTGATTATTCTGAAAATCAGTGGTCTGGTTACATGGCATCTACAAGGTGAGAAAATTCTGCTTGTTATATTTCTTGCTGTTATTACGCCGTCAGCATCAACTATTACACAGATGTGTCAGGTATACGGCGGGAATTCAAAATATAGCAGTGCAATTAATGTTATGACAACGTTACTTGCGATTGTGACGATGCCGATTATGGTATTACTATATGAGAAAATTATTTAATTTCATATTTTGAACACATTTCAGAGATATTTCAAACACATTTTTTGGGTACTTTAAATTGTCACTGTAAAACATGGATTTAGGAAAGGCGTGTGAACCAGTGAAAGAAAGAGTACCTAAAAAATGTGTTTTTTATTTTATTCTTGAATAAAGCAACTACTTAAAAATTTTTTCCTATGAAGAATATATTATCTTCGAGAAAGTATATGCCGTGGCGTACAATGCTGCATGATCAGATCAATCTTTCTTTTATATCAGCAAAATTAATCTCCAATTTTCCATCATAAATCATAACAGGGATAATATCATCAAATGTATACATATGAGGATAATCGTCGCCTTCAAAGTAGTAGCACAGTACAGTTTCACGCTTCGGATCTACGATCCAGTATTCCCGGACACCGGCGTTCTGGTATTTGGAAACTTTCTTTATGTAATCACGGCTGCGGCTGGAAGGAGACACAATCTCAATACAGAAGTCCGGTGCGCCGTAGACGCCTTTTTCCACAAGCCGGTCAAGCTGGCAGATTACGGAGATATCCGGCTGGATCATTGTGCGGTTATCGCAGTCGAGCTGCACATCAAGTGGCGCTGGAAGGACTTTACATAGGCCTTTATTTTTGCGAATATAAAAACCGATGTCCATTAATAGTTCGCTGATAAGTTCCTGATGTACAGAGCGGGGCGCTTCCAGAAAAATCAGATGCCCGTCGATGAGTTCGGCTCGAACGTCGTCCGGGAGGGCATAGTAGTCGTCCAGAGTGTATTCGCCCTGTTTCTTATCAGAAGAAACAGTATAGACTGCAGCGGTCTCTCTGATTCCATCGATACCGGAATCGATATCTCTAAAAAGGACATCATTCAGTGCCTTCAATGTTGCATAGCGTGGAGATTTTGTCTCGCCATTCAGAATCTTGTTGATGGTACCTGTCGGTATGCCGGACAGTCTGGAAAGCTGTTCTGTTGTAATACCAAGTTCGTTTTTTCTTTCTTTGAATTCTTCCCCTAATGGCTTCATAACAGTGCCTCCTTGAAATGTTTTACTAAAATTAGTATATCTACAAAACGGGTGAAAGTCAATGATAAATATCCGAAAATTAAAAAATAACCGTAAACGGTTAAATGCTATTAAAATAACTTGACTGGGAGGCATGGAATAGACTATGATAGTGAAAAAGAAAAGATGAGAGGACTGGGGAAATTATGAAAAAGAGTAATCCAAAGGCACTTATGCCAATTGGTGTATTTTTGGTTTTGTATCTGGGGCTTGGAATTGTTTTTGAATACGTGATGAAGATACCGATGGGATTTTACAACATTCCAATTGTACTTGCATTTATGGTGGCAATTTTAGTGGCCTGTTTTCAAAACAGGGAAGTCAGTTTTGATGATAAATTGTCCATCATGGCGCAGGGACTGGCAGATAAGAATATTATTACAATGTTGTTGATATTCCTTGTGGCGGGGAGCTTTGTTGGAGTTGTGGGAAGAAGCAGTGCAGAGAGTGTGGCATATTTCATGCTTTCACTGATTCCGGCCAAGTTTTCCGTGGCGGTGTTATTTGTAGTTGCGTGTTTTGTATCAACAGCTATGGGAACTTCAGTAGGAACAATTACATTGATTGCCCCGATCGCAGCGGCAGTTTCTGATGCTTCAGGATTTGATTTGGCGCTCTGCATCGGTTCGGTCATGGGTGGTGCTATGTTTGGGGACAATCTTTCTTTTATATCAGACACGACGATTGCGGCGTGCAACGGACAGGGCTGTCCGATGAAGGATAAATTCCGGGAGAATTTCTGGATTGCATTTCCGGCAGCATTGGTAACGTTAGGTCTGATACTTGTATTGTCATTGCGTACGGATCTTGGCGGGACAGTGAACCATGAGTATCATCTGATTCAGATGGTTCCATATATTTTAGTACTGATTGGCGGTATTATCGGGATCAATGTATTTCTCGTACTTTTGATCGGTATTTTCTCTGGAATTGTAATTATGCTTGCGACAGGACAGACAAGTTTTGCGGATTTGATCAGCAGCATGGGATCTGGAATTTCCGGAATGTTTGAGACTTGTATGGTAGCGGTACTGGTAGCAGCATTGTGTGCGTTGATTCGCGAGTATGGCGGCTTTGAGGCGCTGCTGTCTGTGATACGCAGGATATTTCGTGGACGAAAGGGCGGTCAGTTTGGCATGGGGCTTTTAGTAGCTGCAATGGATATCGCAACGGCGAATAACACGGTGGCTATTGTCATGGCAAATCCAATTGCAGTGGAGATGTCTGAAGAATATGGAATTACACACAGCAAAGCAGCATCACTGTTGGACACATTTTCCTGTATTTCACAGGGAGTCATTCCTTATGGTGCGCAGATGTTGGTGGCATTGTCTGCAATTCACGAGATGGGGCATGAACTTTCAGCATTTGATGTAATACCGAAGTTGTTCTATCCGGGATTATTGTTAGTCAGTTCGCTGATATTTATTTTTATAATTCCTCAGAAGAAAGTTTCATAAGTGGATAGAAACTGATTTTGCCGAATAACTTTTGAAAAAATTGACAATGACATTTATTTCTTATATAATGATAACCTATTGAAATGGTAAGAAAAGGGGACTGCAACAGATGTTAAATCAGTTTTCAAGAACACAGTTATTGCTAGGAAAAGAAGCAATGGATAAATTAAAGAATTCCAGAGTCGCAGTGTTTGGTATTGGCGGAGTCGGTGGATATGTATGTGAGGCTCTTGTAAGAAGCGGAGTCGGTCATTTTGATCTGATTGATGATGATAAGGTGTGCCTGACGAATTTGAACCGTCAGATTATTGCTACGAGAAAGACTGTTGGACAGTATAAAACAGATGTGATGAAGGAGAGAATGTTGGACATCAACCCAGATATTGAAGTAAATGTTCACAAATGTTTTTTCCTTCCGGAGAATGCAGAGGAGTTTCCGTTTGCTCAGTATGATTACGTGGTTGATGCGGTAGATACGGTGACTGCCAAAATTGAACTTGTTATGAAAGCAAAAGAGATGAAAGTGCCGATTATCAGCAGTATGGGAGCTGGTAATAAACTTGATCCAAGTGCATTTCGTGTGGCAGACATTTACAAGACAAAGATGTGTCCACTTGCGAAGGTTATGCGCCGTGAGTTAAAACAGCGTGGCGTGAAGAAATTGAAAGTGGTATATTCCGAGGAGAAGCCAACGAGACCACTGGAGGATATGGCTATCAGCTGCAGAAATCACTGCATCTGCCCTCCGGGTGCAAAACACAAATGTACAGAGAGGCGTGACATTCCAGGAAGCGTGGCATTTGTACCATCAGTCGTTGGATTAATCATTGCCGGAGAGGTCATTAAGGATCTGACTGTAGAGGAGCGCGCAATTTATTTTAACTAGACAAGACGATCGAAGATAACAAAAAAACTTGAACTGTGTGGTCAGTCAGAAGTGGAATATCTTCTGACTGACCACACAGTTTTGGATTAAAGACTTGAAATATCAAGATGGGATTACTTATATTCCATTTTATATGACAATGTTGTTATAAAACAGATATTTAGAAAGCGAGGTACTTTTTATGGAATTACAGACAGCAATTGAAACGAGACGGAGCATCCGACATTATGATGCTGAGAAGAAAGTAACGAAAGAGCAGGTGGAGACATTGATCAAGGCAGCAAGTCTTGCACCGTCATGGAAAAATACACAGACTTCCAGATATTACTGTGTATTATCCGAGGACAAGGTTGCAGAATTCAGTCAAAAATGTCTGCCGGAATTCAATCAGAAAAATTCAGCAGGTGCAGGCGCGTTAATCGTTACAACATTTGTAAAAGGACTCGTTGGATTTGATAATGATGGAAATCCGGTAAATGAAGCTGGAGACGGCTGGGGATACTATGATCTTGGACTGCAGAATGAGAATCTGCTTCTCAAGGCAACAGAGCTTGGACTTGACACATTAGTCATGGGAATCCGGGACGGCGAAGCTATTCGTGAGATGCTTCATATTCCTGAGACAGAAAATGTAGTTGCAGTCATCGCGGTTGGTTACAAAGCAAAAGAAGCCAATATGCCAAAAAGAAAAGAATTAGAAGAAATCGCAAAATTCTTCTAAAGAAAATATTAGATTCAACGGATATAACATATAAGAACAGAATACAAAATTTTGTATTGATAAACATAGTGAGAAGTCTTGAAGTCGCCGTAAATTATAAGAGATATGGCTGGCTGTATCGAACGATAGTCAATTTTTTGCAATTTTACGAGCATAATTAAGAGGACATATGCACTGTCTGAACCGTTTTTTAGATGAGTTTGCATATGTCCTCTTTAATTAATGGCGTAGCAAGAATGCAGAAATTTTAGAACAATCCTGTAATCTTTCCTTCTGCGTCGACATCAATTCTTTCAGCAGCAGGTACTTTTGGAAGTCCTGGCATGGTCATGATATCTCCGGTCAATGCTACGATGAATCCGGCTCCTGCAGAAATCTTTAAGTTTCTTACAGTAACGTCGAAATCTGTCGGTGCACCGAGTTTAGTGGCATCATCTGTTAAACTGTATTGAGTCTTTGCCATACAGATCGGAGCATTTTCAAATCCAAGGTCAGAGAGCTGTTTTGCCTGTTTCTGGGCAGCAGGTGTCAGGACAGCTTTTCTTCCACCGTAAACTTTCTGTACGATCTGGTCTAATTTCTCCTGGATCGTTGTATCCTCCTCATAGCAGTAGTGAAAGTCATTTGGCTCATCACATAAGCGGATCACTTCTTCTGCCAGCTTAAGACCACCTTCGCCTCCTTTTGCCCATACCTCAGAGAGAGCAACGTTGACGCCAACTTCTTTACATTTTGCTTCTACAAGATCAAGCTCAGCCTTTGTGTCTGTTGGGAATGCATTGATTGCAACAACACAAGGAAGTCCGTATACATTTTTAATATTATTTACATGTTTCATCAGGTTCGGGATACCTTTTTCCAGAGCCTCTAAGTTCTCTTGGTTCAGATCCGCTTTTGCAACGCCGCCGTTGTATTTCAGAGCGCGTACTGTTGCTACGATAACAACTGCATTTGGCTTCAAGCCAGCCATGCGGCACTTGATATCCAGGAATTTCTCAGCACCGAGATCAGCGCCAAATCCGGCTTCTGTGATGGCGTAATCAGCGAGGTTCAGAGCCATCTTTGTAGCTGTTACAGAGTTACAGCCGTGTGCGATATTTGCAAATGGTCCACCGTGAATAATCGCCGGAGTGTGCTCCAGTGTCTGAACAAGGTTCGGCTTCAAAGCATCTTTTAACAGTGCGCACATAGCTCCTTCTGCGTGAAGGTCGTGAGCGGTTACTGGTTTTTGCTCAGAAATCTTTCCATATGTATAACCAACAATGATGCGGCCAAGTCTTTCTTTCAAATCTGTAATGTCTTTAGACAGACACAGAACAGCCATGATTTCGGAAGCAACAGTGATGTCATATCCGTCCTCTCTTGGTACGCCATTGATTCTTCCACCAAGTCCGTCTGTTACAAAACGAAGCTGGCGGTCATTCATGTCAACACAGCGTTTCCATACAATTTTACGTGGGTCGATATTTAATTCATTTCCCTGGTAAATATGGTTGTCGATGAGGGCTGCTAATAAGTTGTTGGCAGCTCCAATTGCGTGAAAGTCACCGGTGAAGTGAAGGTTGATATCCTCCATTGGTACAACCTGTGCATATCCGCCACCGGCAGCACCGCCTTTGATTCCGAATACAGGTCCAAGAGAAGGCTCACGAAGTGCGACCATAACCTTTTTATTCAGACGTTGCATTGCATCAGCAAGTCCGACAGTTGTGGTTGTCTTTCCTTCTCCGGCAGGTGTCGGGTTGATTGCTGTGACAAGAATTAATTTGCCATCTTTGTTCTGGGATTTCTTTAAGAAATTGTAGTCAATCTTTGCTTTGTATTTGCCATATTGCTCTAAGTATTCATCCGGGATTCCGGCTTTCTCTGCAATGGCAGTGATTGGTTCCATTGTACACTCCTGTGCAATCTCGATATCAGTTTTCATCTTCATTTCCTCCCTGGTTTAATGCAAGCCTCACGTCGTTAGATAAGTACATGCCAGGCAGATGCCCATGCATGTGTAAACACATGCATGGGCTATGGCTTATCCCCCTGGCATTAATAAAAAAGGACAACATCTATCGTTAGGATAAATGTTGCCCAGACGGTCGGCTTAATACGACTTCTGATTCCTCTGTGGTACTCCACAATTATCCGTCAGTCATCAGAATGCTTAGTAATATCTTATGGTATCCGGAACTAAAAGTCAATGAAAAAATGAACTTCGTTGATATTTATAAGGTAAAATGTTACAATAGTTAGGCAATTTTAAAGTAAATTTTTGAGAAACCAACGACAGGAGGGCATGTGATGACATTACAGCAGTTAAGGTATGTGACGACCGTTGCGGAGACAGGCACTATGAGCGAAGCAGCCCGTCGTCTTTTTGTTTCTCAGCCAGGACTCACAAAAGCAATTAGAGAACTGGAACAAGAGATGGGAATTATCATTTTTGACAGGACGAATAAGGGAATCGAAGTGTCAAAGGATGGAGCGATATTTTTAGGATATGCAAGGCAGGTGCTGGAGCAGGCATCACTTTTGGAAGAGCGCTATAAGCTTCAGGCAGGAGGCAAGAAAGAATTTAGTGTCTCTACACAACATTATTCTTTCGCAGTCAATGCATTTGTTGACCTAATCAAAGAATTTGGCGGGGACAATTATGATTTTTCTCTTCGAGAGACACAGACATATGAGATCATCGATGATGTGGCGAAGATGAGAAGTGAGATTGGAATTTTGTATCTGAACGATTTTAACCGGACCGTATTAAAGAAGATCATCAAGGCAAATGATCTGGAATTTGAGACTTTATTTACGGCCAAACCACACATTTTCGTCAGTACTTCAAATCCGTTGGCAAAAAAAGAATCTGTAACGATGGAAGATTTAAAGACATACCCATATCTGTCTTTTGAGCAGGGAGAACACAACTCTTTTTACTTTTCAGAGGAAATATTCAGTACTACAGAGCGTGCGAAGAATATCCGTGTACGTGACCGCGCGACACTTTTTAATTTACTGATTGGACTGAATGGATATACGGTGTGTAGTGGAGTCATTGATGAGGAACTGAACGGAGCTAATATTGTGGCAGTACCTTTAAAAGAAGAAGGAGATATGGAGATTGGAATTCTGACGCACCACAGAATTCGTGGAAGCCGGATGAGTGAATTTTATATTCAGGCTCTGCGAAAATATATCAGCTGGAAGAATGCCGAGGCATTCTTGATATAAAATTTATATACCGGCAAAACGGTGAAATTGACTTTTGACATGTGCATCTATATAATAGGAAACTGAAAATACAAAGGATGAGTAGAGGTGTTACACATGGTCGGTAAGAATTTTTCGGGAAAGCAGATGTCAGAAGCATTTATAAACAGCGCATTTCTGGCGTTGTCAGGAGGTTTTCAGGACGCTTATACATATAATACGAGAAATGAAGTTTTTTCCAACGCGCAGACAGGAAACGTAGTATTGATGAGTCAGCATTTTATGACCGGAGACTGGAAGGCCGGAGTACGATATTTGCTGCCTCTTATAGCATTTGTTCTTGGAGTTTTCGTGGCAGATCAGATTCAGATGCGGTATAAATATGCCAGACGGCTTCACTGGAGGCAGGGGATTCTGCTTGCAGAGATCGTCATATTATTTGTCGTAGGATTTATTCCACACAGTCTGAATATGACAGCGACGATTTTTGTGTCCTTTGCCTGTGCGATGCAGGTGCAGACATTCCGGAAGATGGGTGGTTATTCCTATGCAAGTACCATGTGTATCGGCAACTTAAGAAGTGGAACAGCAGCATTTTCTCATTATCTGCAGGATAAAAAAACAGAGCAGTTAAAGCAGGCCGCTTATTATTTTGGAATTATCTTTTTATTTGCGATCGGAGCAGGACTTGGCGGCAACCTAACGGAACATTTTGGAATCCATATGATCTGGATTTCCTGTATTCTTCTGGGACTAAGCTTTTTATTAATGTTTGAGAATGAGTGATAAAAATGAATATAACAGAGTTAAGATATATCATTGAAATTGCACAGTGTGGTTCGGTGAGCGCGGCATCCAAGCGTTTGTATGTTGCACAGCCGAACATCAGTAAGGCAATCCGGAATCTGGAAGAGGAATATCAGATCCAGCTCTTCGTGCGGACAGCGAGGGGAATGGTTCCTACCAGGGAAGGGCAGCAGTTTATTGCGCAGGCGAGACGGGTCATTCAGGAAATTGAAGGGTTGAACCGTAAATTCCAGGGAAATAAAAAAGGGACTGATGTAGAGATGAAAATTTCTATACCAAGAGCCAGCTATGCATCTTATGCATTTGGAAAGTATGTAGAGCAGGTGAGAGATGCAGAAGAGCTGAGACTGCATATCCGGGAGTGCAATTCTGTCCAAGCGCTGGACAATCTTACAAAGAAGCATTACAATCTTGCGCTGATCCGGATGGAAGACAAATATGAAGAATATTACTATTCCATTATTCATTTAAGAGGTCTGGAATATGAAAAAATCATGGATTTCCAGTATCGTCTTGTTGTTAATGAGAATGATCCGCTGGCAACGAAAAAACTGAATGGATATGAAGATCTGGAACCTTATATCGAGCTGATACACGGAGATTCCAGACTGCCGAACGGGGAGTATCTGGACATTAAGGAAACGCCGGAGAATCAGAATGCACACAGACGGATTCATGTATATGAGCGTGGCAATCAGTTTATGCTTCTGAAAGATATACCGGGAACCTATATGTGGGTGTCACCGATTCCGGAAGAACTTCTCCGAAGAAATGGACTGGCACAGCGTAAGATAGAATGGCAGCAGCGGCGGATGAAAGATGTTATGGTATATCCGGGCAGAAAGTTTCTGAGTGAAGATGAACGGGAGTTTATCCGGCAGCTGAAGAAAGAAGCAATAGAAGTCTCAAAATAGCGAGGCTTCTTTTTTTGATCTTTAAAGTTACTTGAAACTAATAAATATATGTAAAAGTATATAGCACTCATGCTTTATTGATATTTTCATGGCAATAAAAATTGAGATAAAATAGAATATAGAATAAATTTGATTCATGAGGAGGTTTTTTATGTTAGACGCATCTTATTACGAGAAGACAGATGAGATTATTGCCTGTCACACGCGTGAAGAGCGGTCGCTGATTCCGATTATCCAGGATATTCAGGAGGAATACCGCTATCTTCCACCGGAATTATTAAGTTATGTGGCCGGAAAAATTGGCATTTCAGAAGCAAAGGCTTTCAGCGTTGCAAGTTTTTATGAGAACTTCTCGTTTGAAGCAAAGGGCAAATATGTTATTAAAGTCTGTGATGGTACGGCCTGTCATGTGCGTAAATCAATTCCGATACTGGAAGGATTATATAAAGAGCTGGGGCTTAATAAAGATAAACACACAACAGATGATCAGTTATTTACAGTAGAGACCGTTTCCTGTCTTGGCGCATGCGGACTTGCACCGGCAGTCATGATCAATGACGAGGTGTATGGTAAGATGACACCGGAAAAAATGAGTGAATTAATCAAAAAACTGCGGGAGGAATAACAGATGAAACTGGAAAACAGAACACAACTTACACTCCTGCGTGAACAATGCCAGGAGAAGAGAAATAAAGAAACATGTAAGATACTGGTCTGTGGAGGGACCGGATGTCTTGCAGGTGGTTCTGACAAAATCTTTGACAGATTCAGTGAACTGACAGCGGGTATGGATCATGTTGAGGTCAGAATCGGAGCAGAGATTGCACATGGAGAACATGTCGGAGTTAAGAAAAGTGGATGTCATGGCTTTTGCGAGATGGGTCCGCTTGTCAGAATAGAACCTTATAATTATCTCTACTTAAAAGTAAAGCTGGAAGACTGTGAAGAAATCTTTGAAAAGTCAGTCCTCCATGGAGAGCCAGTCACACGTCTGATGTACAAGCAGGATAATGAGGTCTATCAGACTCAGGAAGAAATTCCATTCTATGCAAAACAGACAAGACTTGTTCTGAAAAACTGCGGTCACATTGATGCAGAACATATTGAGGATGCACTGGCAGTAGGTGCATATGAAGCATTTGAAAAAGCTGTATTTGAGATGACGCCGGAGGCCGTAATCAAGACGATTACCCAGTCAAATCTGCGTGGACGTGGAGGAGCTGGTTTCCAGACTGGAAGAAAATGGTCCCAGGTTGCTGGACAGAAAGAAAAGATCCGTTATGTCGTCTGCAATGGTGATGAAGGAGATCCGGGAGCATTCATGGACAGAAGCATCATGGAAGGAGATCCGCATCGCATGATCGAAGGTATGATGATCGCAGCCTATGCGGTACAGGCACAGGAAGGATATATTTATGTCCGTGCGGAATACCCGCTGGCAGTCAGCAGACTTCGCATTGCAATCAGACAGGCAGAAGAGCTTGGAATTCTGGGAGACAATATTCTGGGAACAGGATTTAGCTTCCACTTACATATCAACCGTGGAGCAGGAGCTTTCGTATGTGGTGAGGGCTCAGCCCTGACAGCATCCATTGAAGGTAAGCGTGGAATGCCACGTGTAAAACCGCCTAGAACCGTTGAAAAGGGATTATTTGGAAAACCGACGGTTCTGAATAATGTTGAGACTTATGCGAATGTACCGATGATCGTGAAGCATGGAGCTGACTGGTATACAGGAATCGGAACACCGGAAAGTCCGGGAACGAAAGCATTTGCCCTGACAGGAAATGTAAATAATACCGGTCTGATCGAGGTGCCGATGGGTATTACGTTAAGAGAGATCATCTTTGATATTGGGGGCGGAATCCGTGATGGAAAGATGTTTAAAGCTGTCCAAATCGGAGGACCATCTGGAGGATGTCTGACAGAATCACAGCTGGACAGTAAGATGGACTTTGATTCACTGACGAAGATTGGTGCCATGATCGGTTCTGGAGGACTGGTTGTTATGGATGAGAATACCTGTATGGTTGAAGTTGCAAGATTCTTTATGAATTTTACGCAGCGTGAAAGTTGTGGAAAATGTGTACCATGCCGTGAGGGAACGAAGCGTATGCTGGAGATTCTGGAGCGTATCGTTGCCGGAGAAGGAAGAGAAGGGGACATCGAAGAGCTGAAAGAGTTAGCTGATATGATTGAAAACACAGCTCTCTGCGGTCTTGGAAAGAGTGCGCCAAAACCGGTAATCAGCACGATTCAGGCATTCCGGGAAGAATATGAAGAGCATATCCGTGATAAGAAATGCCGTGCCGGTATCTGTGCAAATCTCCGGAATTATAAGATCAATCCGGAAAAATGTAAGGGATGCTCCAAGTGTGCAAGAAATTGTCCGGTTGGTGCCATTACAGGCAAGATTAAATCACCGTATGTGATCGACAGCGCAAAATGTATCAAATGTGGAGCATGCTTAGAGAATTGTTCCTTTGGTGCAGTCTATACAGAATAACCGAGGAGGAAAGAATATGGGATCAATGATGATTGATGGACGGCGTGTGGAATTCACGGATGAACCAAACGTTCTGGCCGTTATCCGCAAAGCCGGAATAGATATACCAACATTATGCTACCATTCTGAATTATCCATTTACGGTGCATGCCGTCTTTGTACTGTAGAAAATGAATGGGGAAAGACGTTTGCTTCCTGTTCAGAAAAACCGAAGGACGGAATGGTCATTTATACGAATACACCAAGACTGATAAAATACAGAAAGCAGATTATAGAATTGCTTTTAGCATCGCACTGCAGAGATTGTACAACCTGTATCAAGAGCGGGGAATGTCATCTCCAGGATCTTGCACACAGGCTGGGAGTGCACGATGTCCGATTTGAGAATACAAAAGAGCCACATCCGATTGATGACAGTTCACCAGCAATTGTACGTGATCCAAATAAATGTATTCTCTGTGGTGACTGTGTGCGTATGTGCGACAATGTACAGGGAGTAAATGCCATTGATTTTGCCTATCGTGGAACAGAAGCAATTGTATCTCCTGCATTTAATAAGCCAATTGCCCAGACAGACTGTGTAAACTGTGGACAGTGCCGTGTTGTCTGTCCGACCGGAGCAATCAGTATCAAGACGAATATTGATGTTGTCTGGGATGCGCTTGCTGATAAAGATACCATTGTAATTGCCCAGATTGCACCGGCTGTACGTGTGGCAGCAGGTGAGGAATTCGGAATTCCAAAGGGTGAGAATGTGATGGGAAAACTGGTCGGAGTTCTTCACAGACTTGGCTTTGATGAGGTCTATGACACAGCATATGGAGCTGATTTGACAGTTATGGAAGAGTCGAAAGAATTTATGGAGAGATTCAACGCAGGAGAAAATCTTCCGTTATTTACCTCATGCTGTCCGGCGTGGGTGAAATTCTGCGAGAACCGTTATCCGGAATTTGTTCCACATCTGTCTAGCTGCCGTTCACCACAGCAGATGTTTGGAGCAGTCGTAAGAGAATACTATAAGAATCCGGAAAATAATGCCGGTAAAAAATTAGTATCTGTATCAATTATGCCATGTACGGCAAAGAAAGAAGAAATTCTTCGTCCAGAATCGAAAACGAATGGCAGACAGGACATAGATTATGTTCTGACAACAACCGAATTGATTTCTATGATTAAGCGGGCAGGAATTATGTTTGACCAGGTTGAAATCGAATCTGCAGATGTACCATTTGGAATTGGTTCCGGAGCCGGAGTGATCTTTGGAGTGACCGGAGGAGTCACAGAAGCTGTTCTTCGTAAGATTACACAGGGACACAAGCGTGCAGATATGGAAGAATTGAAGTCCAGCGGAGTGCGCGGTGATGATGGAATCAAAGAGATTGTCTATGATTATAATGGCAAAGAGATCAAAGCTGCAATCGTAAGCGGCCTTGCAAATGCAGACCAGCTGCTGAAGAAGATTAAGAGCGGAGAGATTCATTATGATTTCGTAGAAGTTATGGCATGCAGACGCGGATGTGTCATGGGTGGCGGACAGCCACTGGATGCAGGTGCACATACGAGAGAAGCACGTATGCAGGGACTGTATAAGGCAGATGTCAATACCCAGATTAAGAAATCAGATGAAAATCCGATGGTACAGTCTTTGTATGAAGGACTTTTGAAAGGTAAAACACATGAACTTCTGCACAGAAATTTTACGGAAGCTGAGAAAGAAAAGAATAAATAAAAACAGACCTGCATATAGTTGGGGATGACTTTTTAACAAAGTTTTGAATATTTAAAATTATTTTGTAAAACTACATAAAATCTTAAGAAAAGGAGTGTATAGTGGAGTGTGAAAGAGAGGGTTATTATGGCTTATCACACAACACCATACTTACTCCTTTTTTTGCCGGCAGCACTTCTTTTCTATCAGATCACTCCGGCAAAATGGAGAAGTTATACATTGCTCATATTTAGTTATTTGTTTTTCTGGAGCTTTAGTGAAAAATTAATTATTTATCTGATCGGGACAACATTTCTGACGCATCATATCTGCATTTGGATGGATACGATGGACAAGCGCGATAAGAGAAAAAAGAGAGTACTTCAGTTAGGAATTTTTTTGCTTTTAGGAACAATTTTGTGTCTGAAGTATCGAAATTTTTTCTTTGGAAATGTTTCGAAGCTGGCAATGGCGCTTCATATAGACTGGAGCTATCAAGATCAACTGATCTTTTTACCAATTGGAATTTCTTTTTATACACTATCTGCAATTGGATATATGGCAGATGTGTACTGGGGAAAGGTAAAGGCAGAGTACAGTCTGGTGAAGACCGCATTGTTTCTTGGATTCTTCCCGGTAATCGTAGAAGGTCCGATCTGCAGATGGGAAGATGTGGAAGATACGTTGTTTAAAAATGAATCTGTAAAAGCAGAGAATGTTTTTAAGGGCTGTTATCGGATCATCTGGGGATTGTTTAAAAAGATGATTATTGCGGACAGGCTTGCAGTGCTGGTCGACAAGGTGTATGTCGGATACGAGAGCTACAGTGGTGCCGTGATCGTGGCAGCGGCGATTTCTTATACGATACAGTTGTATATGGAATTTTCGGGCTGTATGGATATGGTCATCGGAAGTGCCGGACTTTTTGGAATTCGCCTGCCGGAGAATTTCAGCCAGCCGTTTTTGGCAAAGTCATGTACAGATTTCTGGAAACGATGGCACATTACGCTTGGTGTCTGGTTCAAGAACTATATTTTTTATCCAGTATCCATTTCCAAGACGGCCAGAAAGTGGAATAAATTTACGAGAAAACATTTCAAAGGGGATTTTGGAAAATATGTGGCGAGAATGGGAATTGCAGCAATGGCACTTTTCCCGGTATGGATCAGTAATGGTCTGTGGCACGGTCCGAAATGGAATTACATTTTTTACGGATTATATTACTTTGGATTGATTTTTATGGGACTTGCATTGGAACCGGTAAGAGACAGAATTCTTGCAGTACTTCATATTAATCCGGAGTGTATGTTCTATAAAGCATTTCAGACAGTGAAGATGCTGATCATCATATTCACGGGTGAAATGTTTTTCCGAGGAGATGGCTTCCATCAGGGATTTCATATGTTTAAAAGTATCTTTCAGGGATTCGCGACAGAGACGTTTAAGGATGGCACCTTGCTTACCTTAGGTTTGGATCAGAATGATTTCAGAATTATAATAATTGGCTGTATGATAGTATTTTTCGCAGATCTGATGAAGGAGTATTGGCCGAAAGAAACAAAAATGTGTCAAAAACAGTGGATCTGCACGGTTGAAAAAGCATTTGTTCCTGGAAAATGGGTCATTTGCTATGGTCTTGTTATGGCAATTCTGATCTTTGGGGCATATGGAGAAGGTTATCAGATGATCGATTTGATTTATGCAGGATTTTAGAGGATATAGACATGAAGAAAAAGATAGGAATATTTATATTTATAGTGATATGCAGTACAGTAATGTTATCTGACTGGATAGAACGTATCTATATCGGCAGACTTGCAGGGCTGCCGGGAAGATATAACAGCTATGTCGGTATTCAGAAAGAACAAAAAGATTCTATAGATATGCTTGTAATTGGGGATAGTGAGAGCATGACGTCGATATCTCCGATGGAATTGTGGAAAAGTACCGGAATTACAAGTTATGTATGTGGACAATCTGCTCAGCGCATTTCGGAATCATATTATATGTTAAAGCACGCTTTAGATTATCAGTCACCACAGGTCGTACTCTTGGAAACAAATATGTTGTTTCGCTATACGAATACGCCGGATAGTCTGCGCAGCTCCATCAGTGATACGGCTATGTATTATTTTCCGGTGTTACAATATCATAATTTGTGGAAAAATATTGTGAATGACCAGATACCAGAAGGATGGCAGTCTTACAAAGGCTTTGCAATCCGGCCGGGAGTGGCGCCGTACAGCAAAGGCAGTTACATGAAGAAGACGAAAAAGGAAAAAGAAATACCCCAAATAAATCTCTGGTATTTGGATAAAATCCGGAAACTGTGTGAGAAAAACAAAATTCAGCTCTTGCTTTACACATCGGCTTCTCCGGTGAATCATAATTACAAGAGATACAATGCAGTGTTAAAATACGCCGGGAAGTATGGAATTCCTTATATTGATTTTAATCAGAAGCTTAAGGAACTGGGAATCGACTGGAAAAGTGACACTCTGGATAAAGGCGATCATTTGAACCTGTCAGGAGCACATAAAATTACAGATTACATGATCACGTATTTGCAGGAGCATTATATGCTGCCGGATCACAGAGGCGATGAGAAATTTACGAGCTGGGATACGATGGCAGAGCAGTATACAACGGAGACAGGATATTAGGTCGTTAGAATTTCATAAAAAATCCCAAGATGGAGAGCTTATAGAAGAGCTGTCCATCTTGGGATTTTTATCATTTTACTATAGTTAGTCTGTATAAAAATGATAAATAATTTGTTTTTTATAAGTTTCACCGGCTTTTACCACGGGGCTTGGAAAATTCGGATGATGAATAGCATCTGGAAAATATTGTGGCTCGAAGCACACAGCATCTCTTGCTTCGTATACATGCCCTTGCTTTCCGGCAACATGCTTCAGATAGTTGGCAGTGTAAAGCTGGATTCCAGGATAATCTGTCGATAAGTCCATGGAGATGCCGCTCTGGTCACCTGTTGCGGTCAACACTTTGTGAGGAACACCATATCCGGTTCCGATTACCCAGTTGTGATCATAGCCACGGGCAGTCTGTAACGTAGAAGCTTCAATATCAGTGCCAAGATAACGTCCGTCACGAAAATCCATAACCGTTCCGGTGACAGAAGTAATTTCTCCGGTTGGAACAGAAGCTGCATCAGTTGGAGTATAGAAGTCTGCTGCCAGCGTAACCTTATGATTCAGAATATCACCGGAACCTTCTCCGTTCAGATTATAGTAACTGTGGTGCGTCATGCTGATCAATGTATCCTGATCCGGAGCTGCTTCGTATGTAATCGAGAAAGCAGGCTCTTCGTTCTGACCGGAAATCTCGTAGGTGACAGACATGGTCAGTGCTCCTGGGAATCCCTGATCCATATGAGGGCTTTCCAGAGAAAATGTAATGGAGGTATCTGTTTTAGCTGCTACGTTCCAGATCCGTTTTGAGTAAGAGTCCGGACCGCTGTGAAGATTATTTTCTCCATCGTTGGCAGCCAGTTTATATTCTGTACCATTCAGTGTAAATGAAGCACCTCCGATACGATTGGCGCTTCTGCCGACATTATTTCCAAAGCAGGTGTCATCGGCCACGTAGCCTGCAAGATCATCATAGCCAAGGACAACATCCGTTGGCTTGCCATTCTTATCCGGGACGAGCAGGCGTACGAGAGTGCTGCCGTAATCTGTGACAGAAAGTTCGATGGCGTCATTTTTTAATGTATATAATCTGACTGTTCTGTCGTCACATAAAGTTCCGAAATCGGTAGTTGTAATCATAATCAAATCTCCTCATAGAAAACAAATATATAAAACTAAAACTGAAACTAAATTTAGTATAGTACCTGGAAAGAAGTTTCGCAAGAAATAAAAAGTATAGACTTATACGGAATATATAAAAAAAGTAGACAAAAGAAAAGAAAAAGAGCATAATGTGGTTATTGAAAAATCAAAGGAAGAAAACATATGAAAAGATATAATAGAAAGAAAAATATCCGCTGGAATACGATGAAGATTCTGGCAGCCGGATTTTTGTTTGTAATTGTGGCCGGAGCAGTTCTTTTATGGCTTCCGGTCAGCAACCAGAAGCCGATTGAATTCTTTGATGCGTTATTTACATCGGCATCTGCAGTGTGTGTGACAGGGCTGGTCACAATCATTCCGCAAACTCAATTCACATTATTTGGAAAAGTAATTTTGTTGATATTGATACAGATTGGCGGACTTGGAATCATTGCCTGTGTAACGGCATTCTTTTTGCTCTTACGCAGACAGATTACTGTCAGGGAGCGTATGGTTATCCAGGAGACGTATAACGCAGATTCTATTGGTGGTATTGTAGGAATGGTCAGAAGAATTCTGATCGGAACATTTACGGTTGAGGGTGTGGGAGCTTTATTCTATGCAGTGCAGTTCGTGCCGGAATATGGATTGCTGCGTGGAATTGGGTATAGCATCTTTCATTCGGTATCTGCGTTCTGTAATGCAGGAATTGATATACTAGGTTCAGACAGTCTGGCAAAATATATCTGTAATCCACTTATTAATATTACGACAATGCTTCTGATCATCTTAAGTGGTATCGGATTTGGTGTCTGGTATGATGTGCTGGGTAATATTAAAAAAATCCGAAAGAAAGAAATTCCTGGAAAATGGTGGTTTACAAGACTCCGGCTGCATTCAAAGCTTGCAATCGTGACAACCTTGATATTGCTGGCAGTGGGAACATTATTGACATTTTTACTGGAATATCATAATCCGGATACAATTGGACACTTAAGTTTTGGAGAGAAATGGATGGCATCTGCCTTTCAGTCAGTGACGACCAGAACAGCGGGATATTCTACATTTTCACAGGCAGGTATGCATGAAGAGACAAGATTTCTGAATATCCTTTTGATGTTTATCGGAGGATCACCTGGAGGAACGGCAGGAGGTGTGAAGACTACTACTATAGCAATGCTCATGCTTACATGCATTGCATTTGTCCGTGGGGGACAGGATACGGAATGTTTTGGAAGAAGAATATCCGCACAAAATGTCAGAATGGGATTTGCGACAGTCGTGCTTGCGCTGATCTGTTACTTAACTGGAACAACATTGATTGCAGTATTTGAAGCAGACAGGTTATCCTTTCTGAACATTATGTATGAGACGGCTTCTGCGCTTGGAACCGTCGGTCTGACTGCAGACCTGACTTCCCATCTGTGCAGGGAAAGTCAGGCGGTAATTATTGCACTAATGTATATTGGAAGAGTCGGACCTGTGACAATTGCACTTTTGTTTGCAGGAAAAAAGAATCAAAAAGACAGGATGCGCACACTTCCGACGAATAATATACTGGTAGGATAAAGTAAGAAAAATGAAAGAAAATGTGATATGGAGGAGATACAGTGAAGAAGCAGTATGCGGTATTTGGGTTAGGTAGTTTTGGAGAAAGTGTTGCCATTGAGCTTCAAAAATTAGGTTGTGAAGTGGTTGCAATCGATGCAAATATGGAGCGTGTGGAGGCAATTGCGAATCAGGTGTCCTATGCTATGAAAGCAGACATTGAAGATGCAGATTTTATCCGTTCGCTTGGAACGAGGAATCTGGACGGAGTTGTGGTAGCGGCATCAGACAATATGGAAGCAAGTATCATGGCAACACTTGTGTGCAAGGAAATTGGCGTTCCATATGTTATGGCAAAGGCAAAAAATGAACTTCATGCAACAGTGCTTAAGAAAATCGGAGCAGATTCTGTTATTTTTCCGGAAAAAGAGATGGGAATGCGTGTGGCAAGGAATCTGATGTCTGCAAACTTTACGGACTGGATCGCGCTCTCACCGGATTATAGCCTGGTCGAAACAGAAGTGCCGGAAAAATGGGTTGGCAGGACGCTTTTAGAGTTAGATGTAAGAAAAACTTATGACGTTATTGTTGTGGGAATCAAGATGGGAGACAAAGTAGAAGTCAATCCAGATCCAAAAGAACTGCTGAAGGAAGGGAATGTTCTGATTTTGATTGGATCAAATCAGGCATTGGAAGCTATACAGTAGAAGAATGGAGAAAAACGAATGAATTTGATTTTTCTGGCAGCGGGCAACAGCACCCGGTTTGGCTCGAACAAGTTGTTATATAGGTTGAATGGAAAATGTATGTACCGCTACGGACTGGAAGTTGTAGCTGCATTGTGGCAGAAAGGGCTTTTAGATACCATAGTGATTGTGACGCAGTATGAAGAGATCATCTATGACATGGAAGCACATTTTCCGTACATGAAAACCGTGAATCATCCACATCCGGAAGCCGGAATATCCGGCTCTATCCGTCTTGGAGTGGAAAAGCTCATAGAATTGGAAGAAAAATGTGGAAAAACAGGCAGCCGAAAGAGGGAAGGCTGTATGTTTGCAGTGGCAGACCAGCCATATCTGACAAGAGAATCACTTGAAAACATGGTGGAAACATGGGAAGTTTCAAAGAAAGGTATCTTGGTTAGTGAAAATGCTGGAAGAAGGGGGAATCCTGTTATTTTTGCATATAAATATTACGAGGAACTAAAAAAACTTGAAGGTGATGTGGGGGGAAAATGTGTATTAAAAAAACATCTGGACGATGTCCAGATGTTTGAAATGCCAGCGTCAGAGCTTAAAGATCTGGATTCACTGACGGAGATTCATGAATAACCATAACGACCCAAGGATTTTCTTTGGAACATTCAGCATCCGGGAAAAGTTCCAGTGATGTCCAGAAATATCCGGCTTTGAATTTTCTGCGGAAGCGATAGATGACAGATCCTTTTTCATGGAACATACGCAAACGAAGCTGGTCAAGAGTCATGATAGAGCGAAATTCATCTGCATCGTCCGGATGGACTAACTGTTCGTCCAGTAGGCGGGACATGTAGGTCTGATAATCGGTTTCATATTCAATTCCAAAACCTGCAAGAGACGAATCTCTTTTGATCGTTTCCATACCTCCGGTGATCAGATTAAATCTGGAGAGCAGAAGCATATGATCCAGAAGAATCCGGAAAATATTGTCACCTAACTTCCACATTTCCGGGGAATCAGGGAGTGCTTCGCAGACATTACGAATCCGGCTGACCTGTTCATGGGCGGCCCGGAAGTTCTCGATTGGAATCGTCTGAATGAGTTCCTCAGCAGCTTTTACCGACATAGGTCTGTGAAAATAAAATCCCTGACCATAGTTACAGTTCATGGATTTCAGAATCTCGGACTGTTCCTTTGTCTCAACACCTTCTGCAATGATTACAAGACCAAGCCGGTAAGCCATATCTACGATAGATTTCAGAATCTGAATTCCTTTTCCTTTATTCTTTGCATCGATCTGCATGAACTTCATATCTAGTTTCAGATAATCTACATTCGCGTCTTTTAACACATTTAAAGAAGAATATCCACTGCCAAAATCGTCCATGAGCACGTAAAAACCCTTTTTGTGGAAACGGGTAATAGTATTCTTTACAATGGTGTTGCTCTCTGCAAAGACAGATTCTGTAATTTCCACAGGCAGATATTCCGGGGAAATGTGGTACTGCTCTGTGAGCATTGACAAATATTGAGGCACGTCAATATTCGTAATGTCTATCATAGAGACATTGATGGAAATCGGAACAAGTTTGCAGCCTTTATCCCGCCAGGCGGCTAAAGTTTTGCAGACAGATTTCCAGATGTACATGTCAAAGCGGGTAATAAATCCACTGCTTTCGAACAGTGGGATAAATTCTCCGGGTGAGATAAAAGTTCCGTCAGATTTCTGCCATCTGGCAAGCGCCTCCATGCTGACCAGTTCACCGGTCGTCATGTTACATTTGGGCTGAAGATAGAAGATAAATTCGTGATTTTCCAGTCCATGTCGTGCATCCCGGAGAATGCGCTGCTTTAATTCTATTTTTTTAGTCATGCCAGATTCGAAATAGCAGATTCTGTTTCCAATCTTTCCAACGACACTGGAAGCCGCAATCTGCGCATTGTTGCACATCGTGCTGACATTCAGAGATTCGTCTTCAATCCGATAGACGCCGATGGATGGAAGGAAACTATCATCTTGTTCCAGCTTATCAATGTAATGATAAATTGTTGCATAAATGTGGCGGAGTTTGTGACCGTCATCTGGCATGCAGATAAAAAAGTCATCGGCACTAAAGTGTCCGGTGATGTAGTGATCTTCCTGGTGAAGGTTTCGAAGATAGGCAGCAATTTCCAGAAGCAGATAATCACCGCTGTCCTGCCCGTACCAGTCATTGAATAATTTAAAATTCTCAATATCGATGGCTACAATACACCAGCCTTGCGGATGCTTCTGGTCCAGAAAAGTACGCACTTCATTTAAAAATCTTTTTCTTATATATAGACCGCTAAGCGGTTCTAGATCCTGGATTGAGTCCGGGTAATTTGGCATAAAGAAGTCCTCCTGTTATCAAAATTATCAATTCATTTTACGCCAATCACTATTATAACATTCGTCAAATATGAGTTCAACATGGAGAGGAAAAAGAAAGGGGAAAATTCTTATGGAAATTTTTTCCACTTTCTGAATTTGATAAATAGAGGTGACGCGATTAGAGGCGGGAAATAAAATAGAGGTGACGCGGCTGGAGGCATGGAGTATCAGAAAGTGAAAAAATGTAAAATATACTAAATCACTTGGAATAAAAGGTGACAACATTTTTCACATGATTTATAATAGAAAGGTGTCTGGGGTTTTTGCCGGGACATTTTGAAATCTGATATGGGTCAGAAGGGAGATTATGTTATGCTGGAGGTAAAGAATCTTACATTCCAGGTTCAGGAGAATGGAGTAGAGCGAAGCATTGTTGAAAACATCAGTTTCAATGTTGCGGATGGCGAGATGCTTGTCATTACCGGACCAAATGGTGGAGGAAAGTCCACACTTGCGAAAGTTTTAATGGGAATTGAAAAAGCAAGCGCCGGTCAGATTATTTTAGATGGAGAGGATATCAGCAATTATGATATCAATCACAGAGCAGATGCAGGAATCGGTTATGCATTTCAGCAGCCACCGAGATTTAAAGGAATGACTGTTATGAAGCTGTTGTCACTCTCAGCAGGTAAAGAATTAAAAAGAGAAGAGTGTTGTAAGCTTTTAAGTACGGTCGGCCTTTGCGCAAATGAGTACATTGAAAGAGAAGTGGATGGCACACTATCAGGCGGTGAAATGAAACGTCTGGAGATTGCAACCGTACTTGCAAAATCGCACAAATTATGTATTTTTGATGAGCCGGAGGCAGGAATAGACCTTTGGAGTTTTTCCATGCTGATCGAACAGTTCGAGAAAATCCACAAAGAAAAGAAGGAAAGCCTGGTTCTCATTTCACATCAGGAGAGAATCATTCAGATGGCAGATCGGATCATGGTCATCGAAGACGGTAAGATCGCGTCCATTGGAGCAACTGACGAGATCCTTCCACAACTATTAGGAAAGACAGCAGATTCTTATAGCTGTCTGACATGCAGATAAGGAGGGAGGAAAGCAATATGATGACGTTAGATGAAATTACAAAAAAAGTACTGGAACAGATCGATGCAAGTGGATTTAAACAGTCAGGTGCATTTAACTTAAGACACAATGGAATTGCCCTCTGCCACGGTGACAGCGAACATATCAAAATTAAGAAAAAGCAGGATAAGCCGGGCATCGACATTTATATTGATGGTAAGACGGATGGAGAAGAAGTACATATTCCGGTCGTTGTAGATGCCACAGGAATGACCGATGTGGTTTATAATGATTTTTATATAGAAGAAGGAGCAAATGTAACGATTGTTGCAGGCTGTGGAATTCACAACAGCGGTTGCAATGAAAGCCGCCATGATGGAATCCACACATTTCACGTAGAAAAAAACTGCAACGTACGTTATGTGGAGAAACACTATGGAGAAGGCGAAGGAACAGGAACAAGAGTCCTCAACCCGGTCACAGAAGTTTATCTTGGCGAGAATTCCGTCTTTACACTTGATACCGCACAGATAAAAGGTGTAGATTCCACTGTACGTGAGAATAATGTATATCTGGAGGCAAACTCAAAACTGTACGTTATAGAGAAGCTGATGACACATGGAAACCAGGAAGCAACTTCCAATATGATGGTAGAAATGAATGGTGAAGGAAGCTCTGCACAGATCGTATCCAGATCCGTTGCAAAAGGCAGCTCCAGGCAGATATTTCACCCAAGAGCAGTCGGTAAAAATCTCTGCCATGCTCACGTACAATGCGACTCTATTATCATGGATTACGCTGAAGTCAGCTCTATTCCGGAGATTAACGCAAAACATGTAGATGCAGCAATTATCCATGAGGCGGCTATCGGAAGGATTAACGACGAGCAACTTGTAAAACTCCGTACACTGGGAATGACAGAAGAAGAAGCAGAAGGAGTCATAATCGAAAACTTCCTGAACTAAAAAATGCTAAAAATTCAAGTCGAACATCCGTGAGACAAGGCGCGTGATTCTGGTCAGCAAAGCTGACATATTCCTATCAGAATCACTGCGCATCCTCGCGGAGCGTTTATCTCAGTCGGAGATTGGACTCCCACTGAGATAAATTTGCTGTTTTTTCTATTTTTGAGCAAAGAAAAACACCATAAACCCTCGAGTTTACGGTGTTTTATATCTTATGTCCAATGCGGAGAAAGGGACTTGAACCCTCACAGGATTGCTCCCACTAGAACCTGAATCTAGCGCGTCTGCCATTCCGCCATCTCCGCTCGACAAAAGATATGATATCATAGGTTGACGGAAAATGCAAACACTTTTTTGAATTTTTTGAAAAAATGTTGTTGTTCTTTCGGTGGAAGGAAAGTTAATTACAAATGTCTTTTAATGGGCTGATCGTAATACCTTCTTCTGCCATAGCTTTTCGGATTTTCTCAACGAAAAGAAGAGCTTTTTCGCCATCACCGTGAACGCATACGGAATCAGCCTGAATGGAAATATCTTTTCCGGTGATTGTTGTAACTTTCTGCTCTTTTACCATGCGGATCACGCGGGCAATTGCTTCATTCTCGTCTTTGATGACTGCACCTTCTTTGCGGCGGTTCACAAGTGTTCCGTCTTCTTCATAAGCGCGGTCTGCAAATACTTCGCTGGCTGCTTTAAGCCCCAGATCTTTTGCTGCACGGATCATTTCACTGCCAGAGAGTCCCATTACGATGATTTCCGGATCATAGGACTTAATAGCTTCACAGATAGCTTTAGAAAGCTCATAATCTTTTGCAGCCATATTATAGAGGGCTCCATGTGGTTTTACGTGCTGCAGGCGCATATTATGGGCTTTGCACATACCTCCAAGAGCGCTGATCTGATACAGAGTATACGCTTTTGCTTCTGCCGGAGAAACGGCCAGATTTCTACGGCCAAATCCCATCAGATCTGGAAATCCCGGATGTGCACCAATCTGAATCCCGGCCTCCTTCGTTTGCTCAATCGCAGTTGTCATCACAACCGGATCAGATGCATGAAAACCACATGCAATATTCGCAGAAGAAATCAGTGGAATAATCTTGTCATCATTTCCAATCGTATAACGGCCAAAACTCTCACCTAAATCACTATTTAAATCAACTTTGTACATAATAACATAACCTGCCCTTCTTTTATAAAATTTAATAATCTATATAGAAAATCAGAAGGCTCACCAGAACGCTTTGCATAACGGAAAGTCAAATCAGTTCTTTTGGCATTCATGTAATAGGTAAATATATAATGTTGCGATTAGTCTATTTTCAGTAACCGCTCAATAAATCCGGTATCTGCATTTCCTTCACAGAATTCAGGATTTTTCATGATCCGGTACTGGAAGTCCAGATTTGTCTCAACGCCCAGGATCACCATCTCGTCCAGCGCAGACCGCATTTTCTGGATTGCAGCATCTCTGTCCGGTGCATGAACGATAACTTTCGCAATCATGGAGTCATACTCGGAAGGAATGCGGTAGCCAGTGTAAAGACCGGTATCAACCCGCACACCATTTCCAGAAGGAAGGTGCAAATGTTTTACCACACCAGGACTTGGCATAAAGTTTTTTTCCGGAATTTCAGCGTTGATACGGCACTCAATGGCATGTCCGCGTGGTGTGACCTCTTCCTGAGTGAAGCTAAGCGGCTCGCCCATGGCAACACGGATCTGTTCAATAATCAGGTCTGTGCCTGTAACCATTTCTGTGACACCGTGCTCGACTTGAATACGGGTATTCATTTCCATGAAGTAGTAAGTTCCGCTTTGGTCAAGAATGAACTCGATCGTTCCGGCATTTGTGTAACCAACAGCTTTTGCGGCAAGAACGGCATCGTGGTTCATGGAAGCGCGGGTATTGGCAGTGATAGCCGGAGAAGGAGATTCTTCAATCAACTTCTGGTGGTTGCGCTGTACAGAACAGTCACGTTCGCCGAGAGCCACTACATTTCCATGAGTGTCAGCCATGATCTGGATCTCTACATGGCGTGGGTTTTCAATATATTTTTCAATGTACATGGTGTCATCGCCAAATGCGTTGGCAGACTCTCTTTGAGCCATGTTGAAATTGAATTCAAAATCATCTTTAGAGCGGGAGACACGCATACCTTTTCCACCTCCGCCGGAGGAGGCTTTGATCATAACCGGATAACCGATTTCATCTGCAAGCTTTTCGCCGGTCTCTACGTCATAGACTGGATCTTTCGTACCTGGAACGACCGGAACTCCGGCCTCCATCATTGTCTTTCTGGCGTGGGATTTATTTCCCATGCTGTCGATAACATCTGCACTTGGTCCGATAAATGCAATGCCGTGTTCTTCGCACAGACGTACAAAGTCTGAATTCTCAGAGAGGAAACCAAATCCAGGGTGGATCGCATCGGCTCCGATGTTCAGGGCAGCTGTGACAATTTGCTGCATATTCAGGTAATTGTTTCTGGCAGGGCCTTCACCGATACAGATACGCTGGTCGGCGAGCTGTACGTGAAGACTGTCTTTATCTTCTTTGGAATAGACTGCTACGCTGCGGATACCCATATTACGGCAGGCGCGGATAATACGAACAGCAATCTCTCCGCGGTTTGCAATCAATATTTTATGAAACATGGAACTCCTCCTTAGTCGTCAAGCTTCTTTACTTTAAAGAGTGGCTGACCATATTCAACTCTCTGTTCGTTGCTGACAAGAACGGCCTCAATCTCGCAGTCAAAATCACTTTCAATCTCATTCATTAGTTTCATAGCTTCCAGAATACATACAGTCTCGCCGGCTTTTACGCGGTCACCGACTTTTACGAAAGCTTTAGCTTCCGGTGAAGGTGCGGAGTAAAATGTTCCGACGATCGGGGAAGTAATGTATGTTTCTTCTTCCACTGCTCCAGAAGTCTCATCTGCAGTAGCAGCTTCCGGTGCAGCAGTTCCTGCAACCGGCATTCCCATACCTGGTGCAAATGGGACGGCAACGCTTTCGCCTGCGCGTTTACTCATTTTTATTTTAATATCGCCTTCCTGAATGGAAAATTCCTGCAGGGAAGACTCTTCGATAATCTTTACAAGCTTTTCAATTTTATCTAAATTCATGATGTCCTTCCTTTCTTTTTATTGGAATAATTTGCTGATTCGTTTTGCGACCAGACGGCAGTCCAGAACCTCTTTACAAGGCTGGTAGATCTGATGTCTGAATTCGTTCATTTCTTTTGCTTCAAGTGCAAGGAGTTCCTGGGCTTCTTCTACAGTAACTGCCTGGAACTTCACTTTATGATCTGTCTTTCTCTGAACCAGTTTTGGAATATCTACAGAGATGACTGTAGCAATCTTCGCATATCCGCCGGTAGTCTGTCTGTCCGCCAGCAGAATGATTGGTTTTCCATGGCTAGGTACCTGAACAGAACCGAATGCGATTCCATCAGAGATAATGTCTGTTGTTGACTTTGATGCAATAAATGGTCCTTCCAGACGGCAGCCCATGCGGTCGAACTCACTCGTTACAACATATTCGGAAGATAGAAATGTCTCTTTTCCTGCCGCGGTAAATGCATCGTCCTGTGGTCCCATAATCACGCGCAGTGTAATGTTGTCCTGATCAAACTCGTTGAGATCCAGGCTTCTAGACAGGAAATAAGGCAAGTATCTTCTTTTGGCACGGAAGCTGATATAGTCACCGTCTAAGAGGCGGCGTCCCTTAAATCCTCCAAGTCCACATTTGATGTTGGTAGAGCGGCTTCCCATAACGACCGGGATTTCCAGATAACTGGAAAATGCGATGTAGCCGCGGCTTCCGGTACGGCAGCCACGAAATGAGAGAATATCTCCACGGTGCATATAGAGCGCCGTATACATTTTCACAGGCTTTCCGTTGACCTGTGGCTGAAAATCACCTCCCGTGATAGCGATGATCGTCTCGGAAGTAAATTCCAGTGTTGGTCCAAGAAGAGTGAATTCGAGAACTGCTTCATTTTCCGGATTATCCAGAAGAAGATTGGCAATTTTGAAGGAGCGGCGGTCCATAACACCAGATACGCCGAACCCCTGGCTCTGATAGCCCGGGCGCCCACTGTCCTGTACAGTTGTAAGCATTCCGCCTTTTAAAATGCGAATTCCCATATTACACTCCTTTCTGGCGAATCACACACTCGTAAGTTCCCTGATTCACCTGTTCTTTAATCTCAAGAAAATCTTTTTCTGTGACCGGTACAAAATGAATATAATCACCGGCTTCGAAAAGGATTGGAATCTCGCGGTTCGGATCATAAGTCTTTACCGGAGTCAGCCCCAGAAGCTGCCAGCCTCCAGGGGAGTCGAGCGGATAGATTCCCGTCTGGGAACCGCCGATTCCGACGCTTCCTGCCGGAATCTTAATACGCGGATTTGCAAGTCTTGGTGTGTGGATCCGTTCGTCCAGTCCCCCAAGATAAGAAAATCCAGGAAGGAATCCGAGCATGTAGATCAGATAGTCTTCACTGCTGTGGATATCAATTACTTCCTGAGTAGAAAGATTGGCATGCATTGCGATATTTTCCAGGTCAGGTCCATATTCGCCACCGTAGCAGACCGGAATATCAAAGATCCGTGACGGAGCAGTTTCCTGGCTGACCTCAAGTTTTAACAGCTTTTCCAGACGCTCTTTTAATGCGCCGTAATTTACAACTCTTGGATCGTAGTTGATCAGAAGACTTGTAAATGCAGGAATCATATCTTTGACTCCTTCAACATGCTGGGCCTTCATCAGATGGACGAAGGCCGTAATTGTTGCATTGATCTCCGGGGAGATCTCCTGTCCGAATTCAATCAGGACAGAAGAGTCACCGGCTGTGTGGATTTTCATTTCTTCCATAAAAAACATCTCCTTATCCGAACAGTGCGCTCAGCTTTCCCAGGGAAGTGATTCCAAGGTATGCAGAGATTACAACTACAATAATTCCAAGGATCAGAAGCACGATCGGGTGTTTGTAGTTCTCGCCCATGATAGACTTCTTCTGAGATGCGATCAGACATACTCCCAATGTAATAGGAAGGATCAGTCCGTTGAGGGCACCTGCTAATACGAGCAGAGTTGCAGGCTGTCCGATGAGAGCCATAACAACGGTGCTAAGAGCGATAAATCCTACGATGAACCATTTTTCATTGTTGGCAATTGTCTTGCTGAAAGTTTTCAGGAAAGATACAGATGTGTAGGCGCATCCGATGATAGATGTAACAGCCGCACACAAAAGTACCAGTCCGAAGAAACGGTATCCGATCTGACCTGCACCCTGTAAAAATGCGTCGGCAGCCGGGTTGCTTGCATCAAGAGTTGTAGCCGGGGAAGTTGCAGTCTCAACAACAACGCCTAAGATTGCAAGGAAAAGTAAGATACGGACAATCGTTGCAATTCCGACTCCCATAACAGAACTCTTGGTGATCTCTTTTAAATTCTCTTCTTTTGTAATACCGGCATCGATCAGACGATGTGCACCGGCAAATGTGATGTATCCGCCAACAGTTCCGCCAAGAAGTGTCAGAATTGCAGGGAAGATACTGTCCATAGGAGCAGTTGGTACAAATGTTTCCTTGACAGCCATTCCTACTGGTGGTTTTACAATCAGGATGACAACAAAAATAACGACGATCATGATACCACCAAGAATTTTTGTCAGTGTGTCCATTGCATCTAATGCATTTTTATAAAGGAATACACAGATTGCGATTGCTCCTGCGAGGAAGCAGCCATATGTAGTCGGGATGCCAAGCAAGGTGTTGAATCCGAGGGCACCGCCGCCAACATTACCAATGTTGAATACAAGTCCGCCGGCTACAACGAGGAATGCAATCACATATCCAAGACCTGGCAGGACTTTGTTAGCAACGTCCTGACCACGCATACCGGATACGCATAAGACTCTCCATACATTAAGCTGAACGATTGCTGCTAAAATAACTGATACTAAGATTACGAAGCCAAAGCTTCCTTTGAGGTTTCCTGTGAACTGTCCGGTCTGTGTAAGAAATCCAGGACCAATTGCAGAGGTTGCCATAAGAAACGCTGCACCAATGAGAGCACTGGCACTTTTTTTGTTTGTGTTTTTCTCCATAACTACTCTTCCTTTCGATAAATTCTAATTTTTTGATACCATACGAATTGCTGCGTGCTGTACACTCTCGCAATTCTATCAGATATTCGCATATCGCGCAGCTTACGCTACGCTTCTAGGCTCATATCTGGGCATGTCATGAAATCTAACTTTCATTTTTGTGCAAGCACAAAATGAAAATAGATTTATGACACTGGTATCTATATAGTATACAATTATACAGAAACTCGGGAAAATACGCAAATAAAAAACAGAAAGTTTAGAAAAACTTTCTGTTTTTAACTACATTTTAACGGACTTCGATGCCATTTACCTCAAGATGATCGTCAATCGCGATGACAAGACAGCGTCTTCCATCGATTTCACGGGTCTCTACGAGGTCGGATCTTTCCGGATTAACTTTTACTACAATATCAGGTGTCTCAATCTGGAAAGTTTTGACACTGGCAATGTTGGAAGCAAGGAGAGTATTTTTCTCACCGACAGCTTCCTCAAAATTCTTATCGAAATGTTCCATTTTTTCTTCCGGGACTCCACTTCGCTCTAACAGGTGTTTCACGTCTGGGCGGGACAGCTCCAGTGGGTCAGGAGATTCCTTAGCTTCTTCCATAAGTTCATTCAGATTGTCGTGGATATTGCGGACGGTGTCATAGTCACAATCCTCACCGAGTGTATCACTGACAAGAGACTGAAACGTTGTCTTTTGATCCTTTGCAGTAAGCGGTGTAATATTGCCAAGTACATTTGCAATAAAGTCAGGCTGGAGATCTTCTGGTTTCTTGGAGTAGTACAGGACGTGATGAACGTCACTTGCACGATCCTGGAAAGCCGGGAAGAGAAAACCGGTCGCAGGCATCTCCACGAACCAGTCACGGATACGGTCTTCAATATTGTTCTTTTCGGCATTATATGTAAGTCCGGCTTTCGTCAATTTTACCGGGCAGATACTGCACATGATATGTTCATATACGGTATCGGAAGCGTCGAACATTTCCATATTATCGGAAGATTTCCCTGGCACATCGTATGCAGCATGAATCAATATAATATAGTAGTTTTCCGCGAATTCGTAGTTCTCAATAACCTTGTCGTAGAATTCTTCCAAAAGCAGATCATCAGTAAGCTTCGTATCGCGCAGCCTTAAAAGGAGCTCCTGCGCGCCGCCTTCCAGCTCCTGGTCCAGCGGGAATTCCATAGTCATCAGGTTCTTGCCAACAGTTCCGGATAATGTATGCCTGAAAATGTCAAAATACTTGAAAGCTTCTTCCTCCGGCATGGAAAGAAAAGCTTTTTTCATCTCCATTTTTTTCTCTTTTTCATGATCCACATAACAGCCGCAGATACGGGTAATTGTGCAGTTTTCCGGGGTAAACTGCTTGCGGATCTCCAAAACTTCTTTTTTATTCATAAATCAGATACACTCCCTTACGATAATGTTACATAAAAGATAGTATAGAGAGTTTTCGGGGGAAAATCAATGGGTTTTGGAAGAGGAGAAAAGTCGGATTTAAGAAAAATGTTCTTGACAAAGCTTTTTTTGTTATGTATACTTTGAAAGTCAAAATAATTGAAACTCAAATAAATTGAAGTTCAAAGAAAAACTTAAGAAAGGAAAGATATGAGTGCAAGATTTTGTGGAACAGGCTCCTGTGTCCCGGATTATGTTATGGATAATGATGGGGTTGCAGAGCTTGTAGAGACAAGTGATTCGTGGATCAGAGAACGGACCGGAATTGCGAGACGCCATATTGCAGTGAAAGAGACGACCGTGTCCATGGCGAATGAAGCTGCAAAACGAGCTCTTGATAATGCAGGAGTTTTACCAGAAGAACTGGATCTGATTCTGATGTCCACGATTTCTTCGGATGTCATTATTCCATGTGGCGCATGCGAAGTGCAAAAGGCCATTGGTGCAGACAAAGCAGTCTGTTTTGATTTAAATGGAGCATGTACCGGGTTTGTACTGGCATACAATACAGCATTGGCATACATAGAAAGTGGGATTTATCAGACAGTTCTGATCGTAGGAAGTGAATCGCTGTCCAGGCTGACGAACTGGAAGGACCGTGGGACGTGTATTCTTTTCGGAGACGGCGCCGGTGCAGGAGTAATAAAAAAAGATGAAAGAGCCAGTTATATTCCGGCGGCACATTCTGACGGGACTCGAGGAGAGGCACTTTTGTGTCACAGTAAGCGAGAGGAGAATGGACTTCCTCTTCAGAAAAATGATGAGATTGGCGGGAAACATTTGAACAGTGAAAACTATCTCATGCAGATGGACGGTCAGGGAGTGTTCCGGTTTGCGATTAAGCAGGTACCGGAAGTCATTCAGGAAGTGCTGGAAAAAAATGAAGTAAAACCAGAAGAAATCGATTGGTATATTTTACATCAGGCGAACCGGAGAATTCTGGAAGCCGTAGCAAAACGCATGGGTGAGCCGGTCGAAAAATTTCCAATGAACATGGAAGAGTATGGAAATACATCTTCCGCAAGTATTCCGATTCTGTTAGATGAAATGAACAGAGACGGAAGATTAAAACGAGGACAGAAAATCGTGCTGGCAGGATTCGGGGCAGGCCTGACCTGGGGCGCAACAATTATTGAATGGTAAAAGGAGAAAAAATTATGTTAGAGCAGATTAGAGAGATTATCGCAGAGAATTTAGCAATTGATGTGGAGAAGGTTACAGAGAGTGCAGATTTCAAAGAGGATTTAGACGCAGATTCCTTAGACCTCTTCGAGATGGTAACAGCATTAGAAGATGAATATGAGATCGAAATTCCGGAAGAAGACCTTCCAACACTCAAAACAGTCGGCGACGTAGTGAAGTATGTGGAAAATCACCAGAAATAGTTGAACCTACATTTTAATTAAAAGAGAAATAGTAGATAAAACGAGAACGAGTAGGTTGTTAACAGACTAATTTTGCATATCCATAATTTGAGAAGAAGGTACTCTGGAGCGGCCGGTACTTAGGCGGTGTTCTTTAGCGCCTTATGTACCGCTGCCAGCGGAAGGTAGCGAGAGCGTGCCTTCGATAAATTATGGATAGGCAAAAGGGTGCTGGGAACAAGATAGGAGTAATTATGCAGACAGAAATAACAAGACTTCTCGGAATAAAATACCCGATCATCCAAGGCGGTATGGCATGGGTAGCTGAGCATCATCTGGCAGCGGCTGTTTCAGAAGCAGGTGGTCTTGGACTTATTGGTGCCGCCAGTGCTCCGGCAGAGTGGGTGCGCGAGCAGATACGGGCAGTACGCAAACTGACGGACAAACCATTTGGAGTGAATATTATGCTTATGAGCCCTTATGCGGCTGATGTTGCGAAAGTAATTGTGGAAGAAGGTGTCCAGGTCGTGACGACTGGAGCCGGAAGTCCGGGAAAATATATGGAAATGTGGAAGGAAGCAGGAGTGAAAGTAATTCCTGTTGTTGCTTCTGTGGCTCTTGCGAAACGTATGGAGCGGGCAGGAGCCGATGCAATTGTTGCAGAAGGCTGCGAGTCTGGCGGACATGTCGGAGAGAGCACGACTATGACACTTGTACCACAGGTCGTTGATGCAGTCGATATTCCGGTTATTGCCGCAGGTGGAATCGGAGACGGAAGAGGAATTGCAGCAGCATTTATGCTGGGAGCAAAGGCTGTACAGATGGGAACTGCATTTGTTGTCACAGAAGAGGCACAGGTGCATCAGAATTATAAGGATAAGATTTTAAAGGCAAGTGACATTGATACAAGAGTCACAGGACGTACAACAGGACACCCGGTACGGGCACTTCGCAATGAGATGACAAAGAAATACTTGAAGATGGAACAGGAAGGTGCTCCATTTGAAGAGTTGGAACTTATGACTCTTGGAGGTCTTAGAAAAGCTGTCGTAGACGGTGATGTGAAGACTGGAAGTGTCATGTCAGGCCAGATCGCGGGACTGGTAAATGAGCAGATGAGCTGTCAGGCATTGATCCAAAAACTGGTCAGAGAAACAGACGCTTTGATAGGCACTCTGAATCTGTATGAAACCGAAGTGTAGTAATTGGAGGATAAGAAATATATGAGTAAGATTGCATTTATCTATCCGGGACAAGGGGCGCAGAAATGTGGCATGGGTGCAGATTTTTACGAAAACAGCGCCAGTGTCAGAAAGCTCTTTGATGAAGCAGGCGAACGGCTGGGGCTGGATATGAAAGCATTGTGTTTTGAGGAAAATAATCTCTTAGACCAGACAGAATATACACAGGCGGCAATGGTAACAACATGCCTTGCCATGACAGAAGTTCTGATGGAACGTGGAGTAAAACCAGATATTACAGCGGGACTGAGCCTTGGCGAATACGCAGCCATCTCTGTGGCCGGCGGGCTGGAGCCGATCGATGCGATCCGTCTTGTGAGAAAACGTGGAATTTTGATGCAGCATACAGTTCCGGCAGGAGAAGGCGCTATGTGCGCGATTCTTGGATTAGATGCAGAGAAAATCGAAGCAGTGACAGCAGAGATGGAAGGTGTATCTGTAGCGAACTATAACTGTCCGGGTCAGATTGTTCTTACAGGAAAAACAAAAGCAGTTGAAAAAGCGGCAGAACATTTGAAAGAGGCGGGTGCAAAACGTACCGTAATGTTAAATGTTAGTGGTCCGTTTCATTCTACGCTCTTACTCCCGGCGGCAGAGGAACTGGAAATGGAGCTAGATAAGACAGAATTTCATGAGCTTATGATCCCTTATATTACAAATGTGACGGCAGAAGCAGTTACGGATGTTCGTAAGAGTCCGGGATTACTTGTGGCACAGCTTACATCGTCCGTTCGCTGGCAACAGAGCATGGAGAAAATGATCGCAGATGGAGTTGATACATTTATCGAAATCGGGCCGGGCAAGACTTTGGCAGGATTTATGAAAAAGATTGACCGAAGCGTCAAGGTCTGCAATGTAACAACATGGGAAGATCTGGAAAAGATCATATAGAAACAAGGCGAAAATGACAGGAGTTATAAATAAAATGGAAAAAAAGGTAGCAGTTGTGACAGGAGCTTCCCGTGGAATTGGCGCGGCAATCGCAAGAGAGCTGGCAGCAGCGGGCATGTATGTTGTGATCAATTACTGTGGCAGCGAGGAAAAAGCACAGGAATTAAAGACAGAAATTGAGCAAAATGGAGGAGAAGCTTCTATATATAAATGTGATGTTTCTGACAACGTGGCATGTAAAGAATTTATTGGAAATGTGATCGCGGAATACGGACATCTGGATGTGCTGGTGAATAATGCAGGTATTACAAGAGATGGTCTGTTGATGCGGATGTCAGAAGAAGATTTTGACGCTGTGTTAGATACGAATCTAAAAGGCGCATTTCATACGATCCAGGCAGTATCCAGACAGATGTTAAAGCAAAGAAGCGGGCGCATCGTGAATATTTCATCTGTAGTTGGTGTGTCTGGAAATGCAGGACAGGCCAATTATGCAGCTTCCAAGGCCGGAATCATCGGACTTACAAAAGCTGTGGCAAAAGAGCTTGGCTCCAGAGGAATTACTGTGAATGCAGTAGCCCCTGGATTTATTGACACAGATATGACGCAGAGCTTGCCGGAAAAGGTTGTAGAGACTACGCTTGCCCAGATTCCTCTTGGAAAATTTGGAGTGCCTGAGCAGGTGGCAAAAGCAGTTGCATTTCTCGCATCGGAAGATGCTTCTTATATTACCGGACAAGTGCTGCATGTAGACGGCGGCATGGTAATGTAGAAAGTGATGCAGGGGAAGGAGTACAAAAAAGATGGCAAATAATAAAGTCTTAAAAAGAAGAGTGGTCGTGACCGGACTTGGTGCAATTACTCCAATTGGCAATAGTGTAGCTGAATTTTGGGACGGAATCCGCAAAGGTAAGGTTGGAATCGGTGAGATCACAAAGTTCGACACTACAGATTATAAAGTAAAACTGGCAGCAGAAGTCAAAGACTTTGTGCCGGGAGATCATATGGATAAAAAAGCAGCCAGACGTATGGAAGCATTTTCTCAATATGCGGTTGCAGCAGCCAGAGAAGCTTATGAAGATTCTGGACTGGAGATTGAAAAAGAAGACCCATTTCGCGCTGGCGTGATGATTGGTTCTGGAATTGGAAGTCTTCAGGTAGCAGAGCAGAGCTATGAAAAAATTCTGACCAAGGGACCGGCAAGAGTGAATCCGCTTATGGTGCCTTTGATGATTTCCAATATGGCAGCGGGAAATGTGTCAATTCAGTTAGGATTCCGTGGAAAATGCAGCAATGTCGTAACTGCCTGCGCCACAGGAACGAACTGTATTGGTGATGCATTCCGTACAATCCAGTATGGTGACGCAGATATGATGCTTGCAGGAGGAACCGAAGGCTGTGTATGCCCACTTGGTATTGCCGGATTTACAGCACTGACAGCACTTTCTGCTTCTACCGATCCACTTCGTGCCTCCATTCCATTTGATAAAGACCGGGATGGATTCGTACTTGGTGAAGGTGCGGGAGTTGTAATGCTGGAAGAGCTGGAGCATGCAAAAGCGCGTGGGGCAAAGATTTACGCAGAAGTGACCGGTTACGGATGTACAGGGGATGCTTATCATATTACTTCTCCGGCAGAAGACGGAAGCGGTGCAGCGAAGGCAATGGAGCTTGCCATGGAAGAGGCCCAGATTACACCGGCACAGGTAGATTACATCAATGCCCATGGAACAAGTACCCATCACAATGACCTGTTCGAGACATGCGCCATTAAGAAAGCATTTGGCGAGGCAGCGAAAGACGTGGTGATCAATTCTACGAAATCCATGATCGGTCACTTGCTTGGAGCAGCAGGCGGAGTAGAATTTATTACTTGTGTCAAAAGCATGGAAGATGGATTTATCCATCAGACGGTCGGAACAAAAGAGGCCGATGAAGAATGTGACTTAAATTATGCAATTGGAAGTCCGGTAGAGAAAGAAATCAAGGCAGCCATGAGCAATTCACTTGGATTTGGCGGACACAATGCAACAATTTTAATTCAGAAGTATGAAGCGTAAGGGGGAACCTGGAAATGGACGTAGAACAGTTGATGAAACTGATTGATAAAGTCTCTGAGTCAGACCTGACTGGATTTAAATATGAAGAAAATGGTATAAAATTGCAGCTGAATAAGAAAGAGAACCTGGTGATGGGAACGACTGCGCCAATGCAGGCTGTTACACCGGAAGCTGTGAAAGTTACAGGTGCTTCTTCTAAAGCAGCCACAGATTTAGAAGAAGAAGTACAGAAACAGACCGGGATATCTGAGGCGGCTCCTGTTGGAAATGTAGTCAAAGCTCCGCTTGTGGGAACATTTTACGCGGCTCCGGCAGAGGATGCAGAGCCATTTATTCAGGTTGGCGATTCCGTGAAAAAAGGTCAGTCGGTTGCAATTATCGAGGCCATGAAGCTGATGAATGAAATCGAGAGTGATTTTGATGGAACAGTCACGGAGATTCTTGTAAAGAATGGTCAGGCAGTAGAGTATGGACAGCCATTATTCAGAATTGCGTAGGAGGTTATCATGAAACATTTGGATATTAAACAGATTCAGGAAATCATACCTCACAGACATCCGTTTCTGTTATTGGATTATGTAGAAGATTACGAGCCGGGTGAGTATGCAGTGGCGTACAAATGTGTTTCCTACCGGGAAGAGTTCTTTGCCGGACATTTTCCACAGGAGCCGGTCATGCCGGGTGTGCTGATCGTGGAAGCGCTGGCACAGGCAGGTGCGGTAGCGATTTTAAGTGAGCCAAAGAATCAGGGAAAAGTCGCATATTTTGGCGGAATTGATAAATGCAAATTCAAAGGCAAGGTCGTGCCGGGGGACAAGCTTCGTCTGGAAACAAGAATTATCCGGAAAAAAGGACCGATTGGTGTCGGAGAGGCTGTCGCTACAGTGGACGGTAAAAAAGTAGTCAGCGCGGTACTGACATTTGCAGTAGGGTAGGTGATCTGTGTGATTAAGAAGATTTTGATTGCGAACCGTGGTGAGATTGCAGTTCGGATTATCCGTGCGTGCCGGGAAATGGGAATTGAGACGGTTGCAGTATATTCAGAGGCAGACGCAGAAGCCCTTCATACAAAGCTTGCAGATGAAGCGGTCTGTATCGGACCGGCACCGTCATCTCAGAGTTATTTAAGTATGGAGAATATTATCAGTGCAACGGTGGTGAGTGGGGCAGACGCCATTCACCCGGGTTTTGGCTTTTTGTCAGAGAACAGTAAATTTGCAGAACTGTGTGAGCAGTGCGGAATTACCTTTATAGGACCGCCGGCAAATGTCATTGCAAAGCTTGGCAATAAGCAGGAAGCAAGAAATACGATGGAAGCAGCAGGTGTTCCGGTCATCCCAGGAAGTAAGGAGCCGGTCTGTGAGGTGCATACCGGACTTTTGCTTGCACGGGAAATCGGTTACCCGGTTATTATAAAAGCTGCCCTCGGCGGAGGTGGAAAAGGCATGCGTGTGGCATATTCCGAAGAAGAATTCACGCAAAGCTTTCAGACCGCACAGAAGGAAAGCCAGATGGCATTTGGCGATGATACCATGTATATTGAACATTTTATGGAGGAGCCGAGACATATCGAATTTCAGATTCTGGCAGATTCCTATGGAAATGTAGTGCATCTCGGAGAACGTGACTGCTCTATTCAGAGAAATCATCAGAAAATGATTGAGGAGGCTCCGTCAGCGGCGTTGTCTTCAAAGCTTCGAAAGAAGATGGGAGAGGCAGCAGTAAAAGCTGCGAAAGCCGCAGGCTATGTCAATGCCGGAACCATTGAATTTCTTTTAGAGAACAATGATGCCTTTTACTTTATGGAGATGAATACCCGAATTCAGGTGGAGCATCCGGTGACTGAGTGGGTGACTGGAATTGACTTGATCAAAGAACAGATCCGTATTGCAGATGGACAGAAGCTGTCATTTGCTCAACAGGATATTGAAATCAATGGGCATGCCATTGAGTGCCGGATCAATGCGGAAAATCCGGAAAAAGGATTCCGGCCGTCGCCTGGAACTATTACAGATCTTCATTTGCCGGGAGGAAAAGGAATCCGTGTAGATTCCGCAATTTACAGTGGATGCAGCATTTCTCCATATTATGATTCCATGGTTGCAAAGCTCATCGTCTGGGCGAAGAACCGGGATGAAGCAATCCAGAAAATGCAGAGCGCACTTGGAGAGGTGATTATTGAGGGCATCGACACGAATGTGGATTATCTCTATGAATTATTAAATAACCCGGTATATCAATCCGGAGAGTTTAATGTGAATTTCATAGATACTATAAAGCATTAAGGTATACAACAACCGTGGAGTGAAAGAATATAAGGAGTGGACATATGAAGTTAGATAATATGTTTAAGAAAACAAGACGTCCTTCCGGAAAAAAAGGGCATATCGGTGGGAAACACCAAAGCCCGGAAGTTCCGGAGGGACTTCTGTGTAAATGTAACAAATGTCAGAAAGCAATTATTACAGAGGACGTTATAACAGGCGGATATATTTGCCCGAAATGTCATGGGTATTTTCGCATGCCGGCACCGGAGCGGATTCGGTCAATTGCAGATGAGGATACGTTCGAAGAGTGGGACAGAGGAATTGAAAATACGAACCCGATTGGATATAAAGGGTATCCGGAAAAGGTGGAAGCATTAAAACAAACAACTGGATTAGATGAGGCAGTGGTGACTGGAAAAGCTGCAATTCATGGAATTGAGACAGCGCTTGGAGTCTGTGACGGACGTTTTTTAATGGCGAGCATGGGAGAAGTCGTAGGTGAGAAAATTACAAGAATGGTAGAACGTGCGACAGAAGAAAAGCTTCCGGTTATCATCTTTACATGCTCTGGCGGAGCAAGAATGCAGGAAGGAATCGTGTCTTTGATGCAGATGGCAAAGACATCCGCTGCACTGAAACGTCACAGCGACGCTGGACTTCTTTATATTACGGTGCTGACAGATCCAACAACCGGTGGCGTGACGGCAAGTTTTGCTATGCTTGGAGATATCATACTGGCAGAGCCGGGAGCACTGATTGGATTTGCAGGTCCTCGTGTCATTGAGCAGACGATCGGTCAGAAACTTCCGAAAGGATTCCAAAGATCCGAGTTTTTAAAAGAACATGGATTTGTAGACCAGATTGTAGAACGCCAGCAGATGCGGCAGACGCTGGAAAAAATCCTGAAAATGCATCAGACTGGAAATGAAAAAGTCGAAAAAGCAACAAAAGAATTTCAAAATAGAAAAACCAGATCAAAAACTCTGGAAGCCTGGGATCGTGTACAGATTTCCAGAAGAAATGACCGCCCGGTTGCAGGTCACTATATAGAAGCTTTGTTCCAGGATTTGATAGAACTGCATGGAGATCGGTATTTTGCTGATGATCCGGCAATTGTCGGAGGAATCGCAACCTTTCACGGAAGAGCAGTGACAGTCATTGCCCAGGCAAAGGGACAGAATACAAAAGAGAATATCGGACACAATTTTGGTATGCCGTCACCGGAAGGCTACCGGAAGGCATTGCGTCTTATGAAGCAGGCAGAAAAATTCCACCGCCCGGTCATTTGCTTCGTAGATACGCCGGGAGCATTTTGCGGAATTTCCGCAGAAGAGCGCGGCCAGGGAGAGGCGATTGCAAGAAATCTGTATGAGATGTCAGCACTGAAGACCCCGATACTTAGTATTGTTATCGGAGAAGGTGGAAGCGGCGGTGCACTTGCAATGGCGGGTTCAGACCAGGTATGGATGCTGGAGAATTCCATTTATTCCATTCTTTCACCAGAAGGCTTTGCAAGCATTTTATGGAAGGACAGTACGAAAGCTGCGCAGGCTGCAAAAGTTATGCGTCTGACAGCAGCAGATTTAAAAGAAATGGGGATTGTAGAGAAGGTGTTTGCAGAACCAGAACATTTTACAGCAGAAACGATGAGCAATATTGCAGATGAACTGGAGAAAAATATCGAAGGGTATCTGGAAGAATATACAAACAAAGACATTCAAGAATTAGTGGATTCCCGATATGAACGCTTCCGTCGGATGTAAGCAGAATCTGAAATATATCAGTACAAAGTTGTCTGTAAAATGCAAGTGTCAGAGAATTCAGAAGGAATGCAGGAGCAGGTTGACTTCTTTGACAAAAAACGTCTATAATGAAAAGCAAGTAAAGGATGAAGGAGCAGTGCGAATGAGTGATGTATATGCAACAATTAACTATGTCCTGGTGAATCTGATCAATGAGATCTGGGAGGTAGAAGGTAAGGCAATTATTACGGATGAATTTAAAGATATTACCAACAATGATATGCACGTCATAGAGGCAATCGGACTTGGAGAGGGCAATAATATGTCTACCATTGCAAAGAAGCTGAATATTACAGTAGGATCACTTACAACTGCTGTGAATAGTCTTGTGAAAAAGGGTTATGTTGACCGGTTCCGCAGCAAAGAGGATCGACGGGTCGTGTATGTACGTCTTCTGGAAAAAGGGGAAAATGCATATCATCATCACGAAGATTATCATAAGCAGATGACACAGGCCATTGTGGACAAGTTAGATGAGAGCGAGATTCCGGTACTGTTAAAGACGCTGGACGCACTGACTGGATTCTTTACCGATTATACAAGAGAAAGCAAAGGAAAATCGTCAGACAGCATAGATAAAGAATAGACAAAAAATGACTGATGATGAGAGAACGTATAGAAGAGTGAGGCGTACAATATGATCCGAGGCGTGATATTTGACATGGATGGCACTTTGTTTGATACAGAGAGGCTGTATACGATTGCGTGGAAGCAAGTCGGAGAAGAAATGGGGTATTTCATTACGACAGAACTTCTGAATCAATGCCGGGGAAAGACGGCAGCGATTATCAGGGGAATATTTGAAGATACATTTGGCAGAGAATTTCGTTATGAAGAAGCAAGACAGCGAAAAGATGAGATTTTTATGGAGATGCTTGCGCGGGACGGAGTTCCTAAAAAGAAGGGGCTTATGGATCTCCTTTCCTATTTGGAAGAAAAGAAGATTCCGGCAGCAGTTGCAACTTCTACAAGACAATCGCGTGGAGAAAAAGTTCTTCAAATGTCAGGAATAGCAGAATATTTTGCAGCATTTATCTATGGAGACACGCAAAAAGCAAGTAAACCCAAACCGGATATTTTCTGGAATGCAGCAAAAGCGATCGGACGCGATCCGAAGGAGTGTCTGGTAGTTGAAGACAGTACACCGGGAGTCATGGCAGGAATCGCAGCCGGTGGAGAAACGATTTATATTCATGATATGGTAGATGTGCCGGAAGAGGTACTGGAACATGCATCAGCCAGTCTGGAGGATCTGGGTCAGATCATTGAGTGGCTGGAAAATGTAAAATAGGGAGATGATTTTGTGAATAAAGAAATCGAAGAGTTGCAGGAAATCATTGATGACAGTGAAAATATTGTCTTTTTCGGAGGAGCAGGAGTATCTACAGAGAGCAATATTCCGGATTTTCGAAGTGCGGACGGCCTGTATCAGCAGAAATACAAGTATTCACCGGAACAGATCGTCAGTCATACCTTCTTTAAGCGCAATACAGAAGGATTTTATGAATTTTACAAAGAAAAGATGATGTTTTTAGATGCGAAGCCGAATGCCGCGCACAAAAAGCTGGCAGAACTTGAGCAGGCAGGAAAACTTAAAGCAATCATTACACAGAATATTGACGGACTTCATCAGGCAGCAGGAAGCAAGAATGTATATGAGATTCATGGAAGCATTCATCGCAATTACTGTCAAAAATGCGGGAAATTCTATGATGCAGCATATGTAAAGAACAGCAAAGGAGTTCCACATTGTGAGTGTGGAGGAGTGATCAAGCCGGATGTCGTACTTTATGAGGAAAGTCTGGATGAAAATATGATTGACAAGAGTATCCGTGCGATCAGCCAGGCAGACACACTGATCATAGGGGGAACATCTCTGGTCGTTTATCCGGCAGCTGGATTTGTAGATTATTTCAGAGGAAAACATCTTGTCGTGATCAATAAGAGCGAAACGGCAAAATCAGTTCGTGCAGAACTTACGATTGCCGCACCAATCGGGGAGGTATTGAGTCAGATTACAGTATGAGTACATTAAAAAAAGAGATCGTGATTCGTGTCGCAGCATTAGATGATACAGAAGAATTGTTGGAGATTTATGCACCATATGTCAGGGAAACTGCAATTACATTTGAATATGAAGTTCCCTCCCTGGAGGAATTTCGTGAAAGAATTGCACATACACTTGAAAAATATCCATATCTGGTGGCAGAACATGATGGAAAAATCGTGGGGTATGCATATGTCAGTCCATTTAAGGAGCGCGCAGCTTATGCCTGGGCGGTGGAAACCTCCATATATGTAGATCAGAATTGTAAACGTATGGGAATAGGAAAAAAACTTCATAGTGCATTGGAACATTGTCTGAAAGAAATGGGAATTTTAAATATGGAAGCATGTGTTGGATATCCCGAGGAAGACGATGAGTATCTGACAAAGAACAGTGCACAGTTTCATGAACATCTTGGCTATCGTAGGATAGGAGAATTTGAAAAATGTGGATACAAGTTTCATCGCTGGTACAATATGATATGGATGGAGAAGATCATTGGAATTCATGAAGAAATTCAAACGTTTCCAAAGAAATTTGATGCGGACATGTTGAAGGACTAGAATACAGCAGACATGGATGGTAAGGTGAAATATATGGAAAATGAGAAAAAACAGTTAAGACTTTGGCAGGGATTACTGGTAATCATCCTGGCAGGTCTGGAAGTATTTGTGTTCAGTGACTTTCTGCCGCAATGGTTAGGAATGGGACGGTCTTTGATCGGAGAATTGATTTTACTGGGCACAGCAGTTGGAGCAGTGGCAGTGTTTGGTGGAAATTTCCGGTCAGTGTTTCCGATTCATAAGCCGAAGCTTACAGAGGTCATGGGGACGATACTGATTTACCTTGGTGCGAGTCAGGCAATCTCTGTTGTGACCATGATTGAAATGTATATTGCCCCTGAGATGGTTACTGAAACATCAATCGGATTAAGCAGTATGTTCACAAGTTCCTCCATGATAGTAGCAATTATAGTTGTTGGAATTGCACCGGCAATCTGTGAAGAAGCAGTGTTCCGTGGTGTATTTTTTAATTCTATTTGGAATCAGACACACGGAAAATGGATTCCAATTTTAGTTACAGCGGCAGTGTTTGGTCTGTTTCATGGAAGTATCATACGATTTTTCCCAACATTTCTCCTTGGAATTGTACTCGGATATCTTGTCTATGAGACGAACAACATGTTTTATAATGTGATGTTTCATGCAATCAATAATATCATTCCGGTACTGGTGCTTTATGGGATGCAGTTTTTGATGCAGCTGATGGCAAGAGCACTTGGAATGTATGGAAGTGGAATGTGGAACTTTATAATGGATACAGCAACCAGCCAGGTTTCTCAGCTTTCACCGGCATTTATGGGAATTTATATGATAGATGGCGGCGTGGGACTGGCAATTTTGTATCTGGGCAATCACGTGTTACATCTTGGGCGGGAAGGTTATCCAAAAGAATTATTTCCAAAAGAAAAACGCAAACAACAGTTCATCTGGCTGGCACTTGCCTTGGCACTGGCTGTAACCGGAGGAATGATGATCGTAGCAGGTACGATACAAGGTCTGCATTTTTAACAAAGATAAAGCGGCATTCTTGAATGGGGGGCTTTTCCCTCCAACATCATATAGTGTCGGCAATTAAAGTATAGGGAGGGAATAAAGATGGCGGCAAATGTATTAGACAGATTCGAATTTCGATCTGTCAGGGCAAATGAAGCAGAGGAAGTAGCAGAGATTGAGAAGATCTGTTTTCCACCACATGAGGTATGTTCTAAAAAAGATATGTTTGAAAGGGTGGAACATGCACCGGAGCTTTTTCTTGTTGCGGTAGACAAAGAGACTGGAACGATCGCAGGCTTTTTAAATGGACTGGCAACAGATGAAGAAGCATTTCGTGATGAGTTTTTCACAGATATTACCGTACATAATCCGGAAGGAAAGAATATTTTCATTCTGGGGCTGGATGTCCGGCCAGAATACCGCAGGCAGGGTCTTGCAAGAGAAATCATGAACCAGTACGTAAAGCGTGAGCAGGCAAACGGACGTAAGATGCTGAAACTGACATGCCTTGAACAGAAAGTGGAAATGTATAAAAAAATGGGCTACAAAGATGAAGGTATCTCTGCTTCTGTATGGGGCGATGAAGAATGGCATGAGATGAGTTATGCTTTTTAAGGAGACACATATGAAAACATATCAGCTTCAACTGATAAATTGCAATAACCATAATATTGAAATATCAAGATATCTGCAGATTCTTACAAGAATTGAAAAAGAGGATGCAGACAGGATAGTATCGAATGTCCCGGTGGTACTTTATGATAATCTGGATGAGGAATGTACGGGATATTTTGAGACTGCATTAGACTATTATCAGGCAGAATATAAGATACTGCCGATGCCGGAAGAATGCGACATTCCAAAGTTCCCATCAAGACAGATAATCGTACTGGGACGAGTGATGGAATATTTTGGACAGCGCAGTGACTTTGTACAGCTTGCAAAAAAATACGATTTTAGCAGAAAAATCCAATTATCCCAGACACCATTTGCGGCAAAAGATGGTCTTAACAAAGAGCAGGCGGTAAAACTTTGCCAGGAGTTTACCAACATAGGTATGCGGGCGCAGATTGTACGCAGTAAGAAGAAACCTGTGCCAATAGAAGAGAAGAAAAAGAGTTTTTGGAATATTATTTAATTTAGTCGTTGCGCAGCGTCATTGGCGTTATGCAATGCACTTAGCGAAAGAATGTGCCCTGGCACATTCTTTTTTCTAAGAAAAATCTAGAATACCGAGGCATTCTTGAATTTGCATATTTTTCTTGACTTGGAGTTCACTCCAGATGCTATAGTATGTCATGTAGAAGGCAGGTGTTTTTTGTATGACAATTAAAGAAGTCAGTGAGAAATTTAAGATTTCTCAAGATACGCTCAGATATTATGAGCGTATTGGTTTAATCCCGCCAGTTTCGAGAACGGCAAGTGGGATTCGTAACTATCAGGAATCGGATCTTGGCTGGGTAGAGCATGCTGTTTGTATGCGAAGTGCAGGAGTTCCAATTGAAGCATTGATTGAATATGTAAAATTATTCCAGATAGGAGACTCTACATTTGAGGCGAGAAGACAGCTTCTAAAGGAACAGTATGACGTTTTAGAGGAACAGAAACAGCAGATTGAGGCAACGATGGAACGCTTGAAATATAAAGTGTCCAGGTATGAAGAGGCTGTGAAGACAGGGGTTTTAACCTGGGAAGAAAAGGAGTGTAAGTAAAGATGTATATTGAAAAGATAAATGGACCAGAAGATGTGAAGAAGATAGAAGTAGCAGAACTTCCAAAGCTTGCAGAGGAAATGCGCCATGCGCTTTTGATTCGTGCAAGTAAACATGGCGGACATTTCGGACCGAATTTCGGTATGGTGGAGGCAACAATCGCGCTTCATTATGTGTTTGATTCGCCGAAAGATAAAATTGTATTTGATGTGTCACACCAGAGCTATCCACATAAGATGCTGACAGGAAGAAAAGACGCATATCTCTATGAAGAGCATTACGACGATGTGTCCGGTTACACAAATCCGCATGAAAGTGAGCATGATTTCTTTACTGTCGGACATACATCTACATCTGTGAGTCTGGCGTGCGGTCTTGCAAAAGCCCGTGATCTCAATGGGGAAGATGGCAATGTAATCGCGGTGATCGGAGATGGCTCTTTAAGCGGCGGTGAGGCGTTAGAAGGACTGGATTACGCGGCAGAGCTTGGCGGCAATCTGATTATTGTAGTCAATGACAATGATATGTCGATTGCTGAGAACCACGGAGGTATCTATAAGAATCTGAAGCTGCTTCGTGAGACGAATGGACAGGCCGAGTGTAATCTGTTCTGTGCCATGGGCTTAGATTATATCTATGTGGACCATGGAAATGATGTGGCTGAGCTGATTCAGGCATTTGAGAGTGTGAAGGACAGTAAAAAAGCAGTCGTTGTGCATATTAATACATTAAAAGGAAAAGGTTATGCGCCGGCAGAACAACACAAAGAGCAGTGGCATTTCAACGGACCATTTCATATCGAGACTGGAAAGCCCCTGTATGAGATGGAAGAAGAGGACTACTCAGATGTGACGTGCAATTATCTCATGAAGAAGATGAAAGAAGATCCGGCAGTTGTTGCCATTACTTCCGGAACTCCGACAGTTCTGGGATTTACAGAGGATAAGCGAAAAGAAGCAGGACAGCAGTTTGTCGATGTTGGAATTGCAGAGGAGACAGCGGTTGCACTGGCAGCAGGAATCGCAGCAAATGGCGGAAAGCCGGTCTATGGTGTGTATAGCACATTTGTACAGAGAACCTTTGATCAGATTGCACAGGATGTATGTATCGATAATAGCCCGGCAACGATTGTTACGTTCAGTGGTTCTGTCTATGGAATGAACGATGTGACACATCTTGGACTGCAGGATATCCCGATGATGGCAAATATTCCGAATCTTGTCTATCTTTCACCGACAACGAAAGAAGAATATCTGGCAATGCTGGACTGGAGCATAGAGCAGAAAGAACATCCGGTTGCGATCAAGCTTCCCGGTGGAGAGGTGATTTCAGACGGAAAAGAAGTCACAAAAGATTTCAGTATTCTAAACAAGTATGAGATGACGAGAAAAGGAAGTAAGGTTGCAATTGTCGGACTTGGAACATTTTACGGATTAGGAAATGATGTGGCGGATCTGATGAAAGAGAAAGCAGGAATAGACGCAACCGTTATCAATCCGTATTACATTACAGGTCTGGATGAAGAAATGCTTGAAGATCTTAAGAAAGACCATAGTGTTGTAATTACATTGGAAGACGGAATTCTGGACGGTGGTTTTGGTGAGAAGATTGCCAGATTCTACGGTGACAGTCATATGAAAGTTTTAAATTTCGGACTGAAAAAAGAGTTCCTGGATCGATACGATGTGACAGAAGTATTAAAAGACAACCATCTTACAAAAGAGCAGATTGTGGAAGATGTTGCAAGGATTCTTGCATAAGAGTTGTCTGAACTAAGTTTCTAAGCCAGAGTAGGAGTCTGAAATCTCAGAAACTGCATTGGAAAACATCAGATATAAGTTGAGACTAAAAATTCTCTGTGGTAAAATATTAATAAAAATTAATATTTTACCACAGAGGAAGAGAATATGAAGAATGAAGAGATTATCTGTTACTGCTCAAATGTTACAAAAGATCAGATTATAAAGGCAATGGAGCAAGGGGCAAGGACGTTAAATGATATTAGGAAAATGACTGGAGCTTGTACTTTACACAGATGCAAAGAATTAAGCCCAAAAGGGACATGATGTTCTTCCGATATTCGAGAAGTGATGGTCGAATATATGTTAGAGGAAAAGAAGAAAGAGAATAATGATTGAGAATAAAAATTTGGTTACACAGCAATCTGTTTTGCGGATCAGGCAGCATGGATTGCAGCATGCTGTTACAGTGTTCCGACCTGCCTGTGGTGCGTGAAGAAGTCAATTGCAAAACTGAAACGGACTAAGTAATAGATTTTACAATGAAAAAGCTCCCGGGTTGATGTAAAAACCCGGGAGCTTTGTATTGTATTGTCTTAATAATTTTTATAACTGTGGTCCAGCGGATACGAGTGCTTTTCCAGCTTCGTTTCCTTCGTATTTTGCGAAGTTCTTGATGAATCTTCCGGCAAGATCTTTTGCTTTCTCTTCCCACTCGGAAGCGTCAGCGTAAGTATCACGAGGATCAAGGATTCCTGTATCAACACCTGTAAGTTCCGTAGGAACTTCAAAGTTGAAGAAAGGAATCGTCTTAGTTGGAGCGTTCTTGATATCTCCATTCAGGATTGCATCGATGATACCACGAGTATCTTTGATGGAGATACGTTTTCCTGTTCCATTCCATCCTGTATTTACAAGGTAAGCCTTTGCTCCACTCTTCTCCATCTTCTTAACAAGCTCTTCTGCATATTTTGTAGGATGCAGCTCTAAGAATGCCTGTCCGAAGCAAGCTGAGAATGTAGGTGTAGGCTCTGTGATTCCACGCTCTGTTCCTGCAAGTTTTGCTGTAAATCCTGACAGGAAGTAGTACTGTGTCTGCTCTGGTGTCAGTACAGATACTGGAGGAAGCACGCCGAATGCGTCTGCTGACAGGAAGATGACGTTTTTAGCTGCAGGTGCAGAAGAAATCGGGCGTACAATGTTCTCGATATGCTGAATCGGGTAAGAAACACGAGTGTTCTCTGTTACGCTCTTATCAGCAAAATCAATCTTTCCTTCAGCGTCAAGTGTTACGTTCTCAAGAAGAGCATTGCGCTTAATTGCATTGTAGATATCCGGCTCAGACTCTTTATCAAGGTTGATAACCTTAGCGTAGCATCCACCCTCGAAGTTGAATACTCCGTTGTCATCCCAACCGTGCTCATCGTCACCAATCAGAAGACGTTTCGGGTCTGTGGAAAGTGTTGTCTTACCTGTTCCGGAAAGTCCGAAGAAGATTGCTGTGTTCTCACCATTCTTATCTGTGTTAGCTGAGCAGTGCATAGCAGCGATGCCCTTCAGTGGAAGGAAGTAATTCATCATAGAGAACAGTCCTTTTTTCATCTCTCCGCCATACCATGTGTTTACGATAACCTGCTCTTTGCTTGTGATGTTGAATAATACAGCTGTCTCTGAATTTAAGCCTAACTCTTTGTAGTTTTCAACTTTAGCTTTAGAAGCATTATATACAACGAAATCTGGCTCGAAATCTTTAAGTTCCTCCTCAGTTGGCTGAATGAACATATTTGTAACGAAATGAGCCTGCCAAGCTACTTCTACGATAAAACGAATTGCCATACGGGTATCTTTGTTAGCACCGCAGAATGCATCTACAACATAAAGCTTTTTGTTGGAGAGTTCTTTGATCGCAAGATCCTTTACAGCGTTCCATGTCTCTTCAGAAGCTGGATGATTGTCATTCTTGTACTCATCAGATGTCCACCATACTGTGTCTTTTGAATTTTCGTCCATAACGATAAATTTGTCTTTAGGAGAACGTCCTGTATAGATGCCTGTCATTACATTTACTGCACCGAGTTCACTGACCTGTCCTTTTTCGTAACCTTCAAGTTCAGGGTTTGTCTCCTCCTCAAATAATAACTCGTAGGAAGGGTTATACACGATTTCTGTAGTTCCAGTAATACCATACTTGCTTAAATTGATTTCTGCCATCTTAAACCAAACCTCTTTTCTTAAATGTAATAAGGGAAATGGTCGATAGCTGGAACATTTCCCCCATTCATATTTAATTATACATTATTAATTTCCAAAATCAATAAATTTTTAACAAATTCCTCCGGTGCAAAATTACCAATTTTTTCCTAGGAAAGTTCCAATTTTCCGGTATAAAGCTGATAATAGGTTCCTTTTTGCTGAATCAGGTCATCGTGATCACCGCGTTCGATGATCCGACCGTGATCCAGGACGATAATTGCGTTACTGTTGCGAATTGTGGACAGTCTGTGTGCGATAACAAATACGGTACGCTCCTTCATCAGATTGTCCATACCTTTCTGTACGATACTCTCGGTACGGGTATCAATACTTGATGTTGCCTCGTCCAGAATCAGTACCGGTGGATCGGCAACAGCGGCTCTTGCAATAGACAGAAGCTGTCTTTGTCCTTGGGACAATTCCTCACCGTCACCGCTTAGTAATGTATCGTAACCATTTGGCAGCATCTGGATGAACTGGTCCGCGTGAGCAAGTTTTGCAGCATGGTAGATTTCTTCGTCAGTGGCATTTAGTTTACCGTAACGGATATTGTCTTTGATCGTTCCGGTGAACAAATGTGTATCCTGAAGAACGATTCCGAGGGAACGGCGCAAGTCATCTTTTCTGATTTTTGTAATGTCGATGCCGTCATAAAGGATTTCACCGCTTTGAATGTCGTAGAAACGATTGATCAGGTTGGTGATCGTTGTCTTACCGGCGCCCGTAGATCCTACGAATGCCAGCTTCTGGCCAGGTTTGGCAAAGAGGCTGATATCATGAAGAATAATTTTGTCTTCATCGTATCCAAATGTCACATCTTTGAATCTTACATCTCCGGTCAGTTCAGTATAAGTCACAGCACCATTTTCGTCAGCAGGCTTTTTCCATGCCCACCTACCGGTACGTTCTGTGCATTCAGTAATCGTTCCATTTTCATCTTTTTTTGCATTGACCAGTGTGACAGAACCGGTATCCTGTTCCGGTTCTTCGTCAATGAGCTTAAAGATACGTTCTGCTCCTGCAAGTGCCATGACGATGGAATTGAACTGCTGTGCAACCTGCATGAATGGCTGTGTAAAGCTCTTTGTAAACTGCAGGTAAGAAGCGATGACACCGATGGTAATACCGCCCACACCAGTAACTGAAAGCAGTCCGCCGAGAACTGCAGTCAGTACGAACTGGAGGTTTCCGGTGTTTCCGATGACCGGTCCCATCATATTTGCATATTTGTTTGCATTTGCAGCGCACTCGAACAATGCGTCATTTAGTTCGTCGAACTCTTTTTCTGAAATTTCTTCGTGATTGAAGACTTTGATGACACGCTGCCCGTTCATACGCTCTTCAATAAATCCAGTCACATCTGCCAGCGCCATCTGCTGACAGATGAAATATTTTCCACTGTTTGCGCCGATAGCCTTTGTTGCAGAGATCAGAACCCCGATGATGAGTACTGCAAGAACGGTAAGAAGCGGGCTTAGCACGAGCATGGAGATAAATGTTACGACGATAGTGAAAAATGACATCAGTGCCTGTGGGATAGCCTGGCTGATCATCTGTCTTAATGTATCAGTATCGTTCGTGTAAAGGCTCATGATAGATCCGTTCGTGTTCTGGTCAAAGTAGCGGATTGGCAGTGTCTGCATGTGCTCAAACATATTGTCGCGCACTTTTTTTAACACGCCCTGTCCAATGTATACCATCATTCTTGTATAGGTAAATGTTGCAATTACTCCGATCAGGAAAATGGTTCCGAGAACCATCAGTGCCTGGTAAAGCTCGGTGTAGTTTGGACTTTTTTGCCCGATCAGCGGAATGATGAAATCATCCAGCAGATATTTCAGAGACAGAGATACCGAGATAGAAGCAACTGCACTCAGCAGGATACAGATGAACACAAGGATAAATTGATATTTGTAGCTGTCCATTACATATTTCAGAAGCCGTTTTCCGGTGGCGATTGTTGTGGCATCCATTTTTGGTTTCTTTTCAGGTCTGTTATTTTTTTTATGTTCTGTCATATCTTCATATTTCTTATTGGAATTACTCATGATCGCCACCTCCTTTTACCTGTGATTCATATACTTCCCGGTAAATTTCATTTGTCTTTAATAATTCTTCAGATGTTCCAATTCCCATGATCTGTCCACCATCCAGAACGATGATCTGGTCAGCATCTTCGATAGAAGAAACGCGCTGTGCAATGATGATCTTGGTGGTGTTCGGAATTTCCTCGCGGAATGCTTTCCGGATCAGGGCATCCGTCTTTGTATCTACTGCACTGGTAGAGTCATCCAGAATCAGGATCTTTGGTTTCTTAAGGAGCGCCCTTGCGATACACAGACGCTGCTTCTGCCCACCGGATACATTGTTACCTCCCTGGACGATTTTTGTATTGTAACCGTTCGGGAACTCCTGAACGAATCCGTCAGCCTGCGCAAGCTTACATACACGTTTGACTTCTTCATCGCTTGCAGTTTCATCACCCCAGCGGATGTTTTCATAAATGGTTCCAGAGAACAGTACATTTTTCTGAAGAACCATGGATACCTGGTCACGCAGGGATTCCAGGCTATAATCACGAACATCAATGCCACCGACTTTGACACGTCCTTTTGTGACATCGTAAAGTCTTGGGATGAGCTGGACAAGGGAAGATTTTGCACTTCCGGTTCCACCGATGATACCGATAGTCTGTCCGGACTCAATATGAAGATTAACGTTTTTCAGAGATAAATTTCCGCCTTCACCTGCGTAGCTGAAGTCTACATGGTCGAATACAATGTCTCCGTTTGGAACTTCTGTCACTGCATCAGGCTGATCTTGCATTTCCGGAATTTCATTCATGACTTCAGTGATACGGTCAGAAGATGCCTCCGCGATCATGATCATAACGAATACAAATGTAACCATCATCAGAGATCCGATAATCTGTAGTGCGTAAACGATGACACTTGTAAGTTCGCCTGTCTCCATAGTGCCGGCAATGATGCTCTTGCCTCCGATCAGAACCATGATCAGAACGACTGAGTACATGGTAAACTGCATGACCGGTGAGTTCCAGGCAACAATTTTCTCAGCCTTTGTGAAAAGGTTGTATACATATTTGGAAATGTCGTGGAACTTGTCAATTTCATAATCCTCGCGGACGAATGCTTTCACTACACGGGAAGCATTCACATTTTCCTGGACTGAGTTGTTCAGTACATCGTATTCATCGAATACTTTGATAAAATGTGGGTGCGCTTTTTTGGCAATGTAGATCAGTGTTCCTCCAAGAAGCGGGATTACAATCAGGAATAAGAGTGAAATTGTCTTATTGAGGAGCAGTGTCATGATCCATGATAAGATAATCATAAATGGAGCTCTTGCAAGAAGACGAATACTCATCATGTATGCCATCTGGATATTTGTGATATCTGTTGTCATACGTGTAACCAGTCCTGAAGTAGAAAAATGGTCAATGTTTTTGAAAGAGAAATCCTGTACCTTATAAAAGATGTCGTGGCGCAGGTTTCTGGCGTATCCGGCACCTGCGATTGCTGCCATGTTACCAGCCTGAACACCAAAGAACAGGGCAAGCATAGCCATGACTACAAGAATCAGGCCGCGCTGCAAAATGTAGGACATATTTCCATTTGCGATTCCTACATCGATGATTTTTGCCATCTCGAGTGGAATCAGAACTTCCATCAGCACTTCGAGAATGACAAGAAGCGGAGCAAGAATGGATTGCTTCTTATATTCTCGTACTGATTTTAACAGTGTTTTATTCATATTATGCCTCCTTTTTATTGTCAGTACAATTACATTTTGAAGCTGCAAGATTATCAAGCATCTGACAGAGAACTTCCCGGCAAACATGGAGCTTGTCATCAGGAATACCGGCGGACAAAGCGGCCTCACACTTTTTGATATGTTCTACAATACGTGGACGCAAAGCCTCAGCTTTTTCTGTCGGAACCAGTTGCTTTAGTCTTGCATCGCTTTCAACACTGGTTCGTGTAATATAGCCCTTTTGCTCAATCAGTTTAATAATACCGGTGACAGTAGACCGCCGGATCTGGAATGCTTCCTCAATATCCCGCTGGAATATTGGTTTGTGAGCAGATTCCAACAAGATAAATTTTAAAAGCTGTTGCTGGACAGGTGTCAGATCACTATCTTCTAAAATCGTATAGCAGTCATTTTGACATTTCATCTTACAGGAAAGAATGTGGATCAGACGTCCCAGCTCCAGAGGATTATTTTGGTTGTTTGTATCTTGCATAATACACCTCAATTCTCAAAGAAATAATTGTTAGCTTCCTAACTTTTAACATTATATGGACAATATAATAGAATGTCAAGAGAAAAAATAAGAGAAAGCTGCAGTGTAAACTGAAGATAAAAATTAAGAAAAAACTACAGAAGAGCAGTATGAGAAAATGACTTTGCTGTGCAGTGATAAATTCTTGTAAAATAATAAAATGTGGTTGAAATGTCAGGTGGATAATACTATAATATGTGAAGGAGTGATTAGGAACTCCTACAATGATTCATTTTCAGGCAGAAATCAAAATGGAGCCTGGAATGGATGATTGGCAAAATTTCTAAGAAAAAAGGCAGGTGAACAGAATGGACAGTTGCGATAGTCATGGGCGAACTAAGAACATAGGATTAGATATGAGTAACAGTCTGTTCTGTTTTTTCTAAATAGAATTTATCAATTCATTTCTTATCCTATTTTCCAATGAGCGAACATATGCATAAAAATGCAGCTATCTGATCTGTGAAAAACAGATGCAAGAAGGATAAAGATTTTAATGTCAACAGCTAAAGTGTCTCTTGATGTTTTAATTTTTGTGCTTCTTGCGGAAATGAGAAAACAGGATAAGGAGGTTTCCCAAGATGGAAAACAAAACACAGGATTATCAGTCAGAAATCTTGGCTATCATCAGAGGTAATACTTCGCCGGGAGTTATGCGTAACAAACTGGAGGATTATCATGAAAATGACCTGGCAGATGTATTTTCCGAGCTGACAGCAGCAGAGAGACGGAAAGTCTGCAGAATTCTGAATCTGGATATGCTTTCAGACATTTTTGAGTATATTGATGAGAAGCAGGCAGCAGAGTATCTGGATGAGATGGATGTGCGTAAGGCAGCGTGTATTCTTTCAGGAATGGAGACAGATGCCGTTGTAGATGTTCTCCGTATGACACCGAAGGAGAAAAAAGTACTTTTGATCGAGCTGATGGATGATGAGGCGAGAAAAGATATGGCAATCATTGCTTCATTTGACGAGGAAGAAATCGGAAGTAAGATGACAACTAACTGCATCATGATCCGTGAGAATCTGACTGTAAAGCAGGCAATGAGCAGCTTAATCGGTCAGGCAGCAAAGAACGATAACATTTCTACTATATTTATGGTGACAGAAGATTCCACATTTTACGGAGCATTAGATTTGAAAGATTTGATTATTGCAAGACAGGATGCATGTCTGGAAGATCTGATCGTGACATCATACCCATATGTATATGGAAATGAACTGATAGATGATTGTATTGAAAAGCTGAAAGATTATTCCGAGAATTCCATTCCGGTACTGGATAATGATAACAAATTGCTTGGAGTTATCACCTCACAGAGCATCGTAGAATTGGTCGATGACGAGATGGGAGAGGACTACGCGATGTTTGCCGGTCTGACAGCGGAGGAAGATTTGAAAGAGCCTCTGCGTGAGAGCCTGAAAAAGAGACTTCCGTGGCTGCTGGTATTGTTAGGACTTGGCATGGTCGTTTCATCAGTAGTTGGTGTATTTGAGACAGTTGTAAGTCAGCTTACGATTATTATGTGTTTCCAGTCACTGATCCTGGATATGGCAGGAAATGTGGGAACACAGTCACTGGCCGTAACAATCCGTGTTCTGATGGACGAGTCCCTGACCGGAAAACAGAAGGCGGAATTAGTATGGAAGGAAATGACAATCGGATTTTCGAACGGTCTGATTCTGGGAACATTGTCATTTCTTGTAATCGGACTTTATATTGCACTCTTTAAAGGAAAGACTTTTATGTTCGCTTATGCAGTTTCAGGCTGCATCGGAATAGCACTTGTAGTTGCGATGGTCATTTCCGGAGCAATCGGAACATGTATTCCACTGTTCTTTAAGAAAATTAATGTTGATCCGGCTGTAGCATCCGGACCATTGATCACGACCATCAACGACCTGGTAGCAGTTGTGACTTACTATGGATTGAGCTGGATTTTCCTTATTGAGATGCTGCATCTTGCGGGGTAAGGAAATATAATTGAACCCGCCGGATACCAATTTTTTACTATGTAGATTTTAGAACATTTTACTGCATCGCCTATTGACATAAAAATCCAAAAACTCGCAGAGCTCAAACAGTTGGATTTTTATGTCGCTAGACTTGTAAAATATCCTAAAATGCTACAATTAGTACAAAATTGGTATCCGGCGGGTTTTATATTTTCTTACTTCGCAAGGTGGTGGTAAGAGAGAGTAATTTAACGAAAAAGGAGATATTTATGATAAAAGCAGTTATTTTTGATATGTATGAGACTTTGATCACACAGTATGGAGGACCGGTATATTTCCGGGCGCAGATGGCAGCAGATGCCGCCATAGATCCGATGTTATTTGATGCACTTTGGATTCCGAGTGAGAATGACCGGACCATTGGAAAGCAGACATTGGAAGAGACAATTGAGCAGATATTGAGACAGACCGGAAAATACAGCGAGGAGACATTCCAGACTATTATTTCCGGAAGAAAGGCAGCAAAAGCAGACTGTTTTTGTCATCTTCACCCGGAAATTATTCCGATGCTTCAGGCATTAAAAGAAAAAAAGATTAAAATCGGACTGATTAGTAACTGTTATTCTGAGGAAGCGGTATTGATCCGGGAAAGCCAGTTATTTCCATATTTTGATGAGACATGTCTGTCTTATGAACTGGGAATGAAAAAGCCAGATCCGGAAATATTCCTAAAGTGTATGGAAGGGCTTGGAGTGAGAGCCGGAGAATGTTTGTACATCGGAGATGGCGGGAGCCATGAACTGGAGGCAGCAGATATTATGGGAATGACTGCGCTTCAGGCACGGTGGTACATCAAAGAAGTGCCGGAACTGGATATCCGAAAAGAGAAGTTTGAACAGCTAGAGACACCGATGGCGGTGTTAGAAAAGATATAAAAAATGATTCGTTTATTTTTAGATAAATAATATATCTTAAAAATATACAAAAGTATTGCATGAAAAGCATAGAATTGATACAATAAATGTAAGGTGCTGTCAGCATTGGTGTATCTGGCGGTTTATTCTTAATTCATTTGGTCTTGGATATGCAATGGGATGTAACAATAAGACCGCAACCAAAGATTCACTGGATCTTTGGTTGCATGCTTGGCAAAAAAAATAACCGCCTGTTAGCCTGAGAAACTAATACGGTTATTTTTTATTTACAATGATCAGGTAAATCGCCATTGGCAGTACCTTTTATATAAGTATATTAACACTGATATGTGTGTGTGTCAAATATATGTTGTATGAAAAGGACGAAGTGGTATGAAGATAAATAATCAATATGAGGAAGCAGAAGCGATTTATCCAGTTACAGGATTATATATTGATCCGGACGGGAATGCTGTAGAAAAGTCAGAGATGCTTTTATCGGAGCATCGTATGGACGTGTATATTAATGATGTGCTGACGATGAAATTAGTGTGTACACCGAAGGATTTGCCGGGACTGGTACTGGGACGAATGGTCAGCGAAGGCATGATTTATTCATCAGAGGAAGTGGAATACCTTTATATCTGTGAGCATGGGACCAGGGCGAGAGTACAACTTGTTTCAGAACATTGTGGATTAGTAAATGATAATCTGAGTGCAGAAGTCATGGATACACCGACTTGTTGTACGGATAATAAGACCATATATAGTGGATTTGCAGTGGAAAAAGAATTGCAGCATCTGGAGCCGGTAGAAGTTAGTCTGGAACTTATGTATGCATTTGACGAAGCCTTTCATCAGGATATGCCATTGCATGAGGCGACATGGTCAACACACAGTTGCTTTCTTGCATATAAGGGAAAGATTGTGTATTCCTGTGAGGATATCGGACGCCATAATGCACTGGACAAAGCGATTGGCTATGCACTTATGCAGGATTATGATTTTCATGAATGTGCAGTATTTACGACCGGACGGCTCCCGATTGACATGATTACAAAAGTAATCCGGGCAGGAATTCCACTTGTGGCAAGTAAAAAGACTCCGACGGCAGAAGCTGTAAAACTGGCACAGGAATATGGATTGACGATGATTGGAAGAGCGAAGAATCACAAGATGATGCAATATACGCTGTATAAAGAATAAGACCTATAAATGAGCAAATTTGAAAAATTGCACAAAACTACACTGCGAATTTCATAAATGAATCAAAATCATTACTTTCCTTTGCGCATTAAAAAAGATAACGATACTTTTCCAGCTGAATGGTATCACAGATTTCGTGATATCCAGTTTCAAACGAGCAGAATCTACCAGTACCTACTGCACACATGAAATGTGCCAGTGACATAAGCAGCCAGTACCTTTTGATTCCCTGTGCAGAGCGTATCTGATAGCCGTCCAGTGCCAGTTTCTCCTTACATTGGCAGAAAAATACTTCAATCGGCCATCGACACACATACCAGGAAAGAATCTCCTGTGTAGATAGGGCTACGTTTGTACTGATGAAAGCACGCAATGCTTTGGGATTACCAAATGCTTTTTCCGGATAACTCAAAAGAACTACCGCATTTTCTATGCCGTTGAGGTTTCCCTCGTACCGGTACACATAATAGTTTCGTTTTTTGACTGTCACAAGGTCAAATTCACGATGTGTAACAGACAATTCGGCGGCCAGTTCACGAAGTTTCTTTTTCATTCCCGATGGATACAGCAAACGGTTTGTTTTCAAAGCACCGATGGTATGGAACCCTCTCTGTGCAAAGGTATTGATTATCTTTTCAGAAACATACCAGCAGTCACAAAGAAAATAGGACATTACCGGTGGAACAGGCAGCTCCTTTGCAATGCTTCGTACAATGTCAATCTTGGAAATTGACTTATTGTACATTACAAAAGCATAGTTCAGAACAATGCCATTGCAGGAAAGCATAACAGCAACTGCCTGATGCCCGTAATCCTGTTTTCCCTTTAAATGGGATTGGTGAAAATACGCATCTTCAATCGGATGTAAAGCCCGTGACAAAGGCTTTGTCTTTGAAGCAATCGTATCGTCCACAATACAGAAAACAGGCTTTCCGGTGCGTGCTGCTTCTGAATAAATAATCTCAATGACAGAGCATTTTAACGTATCTGAAAATAATGAATCATCCCATTTTCCGGAATTGAGGAAATGGGCAATCGTAGTTCTGTGACAGGAACTGTTTTTAGCAAAGTCCGTGGTTTTTCCATGATATCCTGAAATGAAAATACTGATTAGGATACTCATAAGATGGTTTATTACTCGGTTCGAATAAAATTTGCATAAGTTTAATTTTTTAAACTGGTTGTATATGAATGAGGAATGATGTATAGTATTTGCGAGAGACACCTTCTTTCGTAAATGTTGCAAATGTTTGTTTTGGCACTTTCATTATACAACACTATCGAATTCAAGGTGTCTTTCTTTTATGCAAAATCACGAACTTGCTCATTTATAGATTTATTTATATTCTTTACTCAGGCGTTCTGATATTACATGGAATATTGGAAAAGAAAAGGAACGGCAAGATATTATCCGAAGAGGGAAGCTTTTAATCGATTGGCGTTACCACGCTGTTTTTGGGGAAGATCATCAGCTGAAAGATTTGAATGAACGGGAGATTGCCTTCCTTTACTTACTTGCAGATGCACCAAAACAAGTAGTGAAACATGAAATTATTTTTGAACGATTGTGGAGGGAACCTTATGGAGTAGATTCTGCCAATATGATCTGGTGCTTTGTACGCAGACTGAGAAAAAAACTGGAAAAGTCCAATCCGGAAGCTGCAAAGATGATTCAGAGTATACGGAAGGTAGGTTACTATTTGGATATAGGCTAAAATTAAATGGAATATGGTAAATGTTGGTTGATATATACCTTTTATAAAATGTGAAATAGAGCGGATGAAGAGTCCATGCGATTTTTTGCTTTTAGGAAAAGCTGATTAATAGTTATAAAAATATAGATAAAAACTATTAATACAATGATATAGGATTTATCGATTGGACTTATAAAATAGCATATAGTAAAATGACAAATGTAACAAATGTCGATAGAAGCTTGTCGACAACAGTGATACCAGTAGGAGGAATATTATGAAGAAGAAAGTAATCAGCGTATTACTATGTGCAGCAATGGCAATATCTATGCTTGCCGGCTGTGGCGAATCAAAGTCAGACAGTAAAGAGACTGACAAAAGCACAACAGAATCAACAAAAGGAGCAAGTGATACATTTACATTTGCAATCGGTGGAGACACAGGAAACACCTTAAATCCACTTACTGCAGATGACAGATGGGGACTTATGACATGCCACATGATCTATTCACCGATGTATTATATCAATCCGGATGGATCAATTGAATGGATTCTTGCAGAAAGCATGGAACCATCAGATGACGGACTCGTTTATACAATGAAATTAAAAGAAGGTTTGAAATGGAGCGATGGGGAGCCTTTAACAGCAGATGATATTGTATTTACATTCAATTCTATTAACGATATGAAAGAGAACCTTTATGTTGGAGGAGAACCAATCAAGGTTGAAAAAGTAGATGACACAACAGTAACATTTACTCTGGCAACACAGAGCGCATCTGTTACAGAACTTCTTTCAGCAGAGACATTTATTGTTCCGAAGCACATTTTTGATGGAAAAGGAAGCTTTGATGTGAATATGCTTGAAGATGAAGTTGTAGGATCTGGTCCTTATATGCTTGAAGAATATAAGACAGGTGAACATCTGAAATTTGTGAAGAATCCGAACTATGCAAACGGAGAAGCAAATATTGATACAGTTGTTTATCGTATCATCGAAAATTCTGATACAGCCAGCCTTGCACTTCAGAAACAGGAAGTAGATGCATTGAGCGTAACCGTTGATCAGGTAGATACTTTTGAAGGTGATGACAACTTTACTGTTTCGAAATACAGTGAAGGACGTGTTTCCTATCTTAGATTAAACTACTCTTCACCGAATATGAAAGATAAAGATTACCGCGAAGGAATCTTAAGAGCACTGAACCGCGAAGAAATCATGACCGCAGCATTTACAAGTGATGATTATTACAAATTAGGATATTCATTTCTTCCATACTCAAGTAGCTACTATACAGAAGATGGCGTTGAAAAATGGGATCAGGATGTAGAAAAAGCTAAAAAACTTACAGCAGACGGAGCAAAATCCTTAAAACTTTGTTATGTTGAAGAAAGCACTGAACAGAAAAATCAAGCACTTACAGTTCAGGCAGAATTGAAAGCAATTGGTATTGATGTTGAACTTTGTGGTGTAAATCAGGCAGCTTATATGAGTGCGGCTTATGATCAGGAATCTACGGAGTATGATATGTTCCTCGGAGCTTATGTAATGGGTATCGATCCAGATACATTTGCAGCTCTTGTTGTATCTACAAAGGATGATATGCTGAACTTCCATAACACAGATATTGATGCGAAATTCGATGAAGCAGGAACAACTCTTGACGATACAAAGAGAAAAGAACTGTACAACGAACTTCAGGGTATGGTATCAGGAGAAGCTCTTTTATACCCAATGGGTACAAGCATGAAGACAATGGTAACAACAGCACGTGTCGGAAATCTTGAAGAAGCACAGTTCGTACCGATCTACACATTCGGAGATATGGCTAAATTAACTTTAGAATAGTAGATGATGTGGAGGAGGGGTTAAGTCCCCTCCTTTTTTTGCCATATATCAATTAAAGACTCAGTAAAAAAAATTGGGAGGAAGAGGAATGAAATATATTGTAAAACGTATTTTACAGGCAATTCCGTTATTGCTTATCATTACCTTTATCTGTTTTATGCTGATTAATCTTGCACCGTATGATGCAATTGATGCGATTACGACACCTGATATGTCGCAGCAGGAAGTAGAAGCAAAAAGAGAAGCGTATGGATTAAACGATCCTGTAATTGTTCAGTATGGAAGATGGCTGGGAAATATTTGCCATGGAGAATTTGGTTTTTCCTTAAGATCAAGAACCAGCATTTCTTATGATCTTAAGAACCGAATCCCGGCAACGATCAAGCTGGTACTACCGTCCTATTTGACAGCATTTTTACTGGCGATTGTATTGGGACTGATTGCCGGAAGCCATAAGAATCAATGGCAGGATAAGCTGATTGATGGACTTTGCTCTATCGGAATCGCAACACCGACCTTTTGGTTTGCGATGATCATCATGTTTTTGTTTGGATATAAACTGGAACTTTTTCCGCTTATGGGAATGCATACGATTGGAAAAGAAGATTCTATTCTTGATTTTCTACAACATTTTGTAATGCCGTATGTGGTTCTCACGGTGGGATTTATTCCGGATCTGACACGATATGTGCGTGGATCTACAATTGGTCAGTTAAAAGAAGATTATGTAATTGTGCAGAAATCTTTTGGGGCAAGCAGGGCGGAGATTCTTTTTAAGCATGTCAGCAAGAATGTACTTCTTCCGCTGATTACAAAGCTGGGAATGGCGTTACCAATGCTGGTGACAGGAGCAGTTATTACAGAGACGATTTTTTCATGGCCGGGTATTGGGCCTTACTTTGTAAGTGCAGTTCAGGCAATGGACTACCCGATCGTAATGAGTGTCCTTGTGCTTTCAGGAACTCTTGTTATTCTTGGAAATCTGCTTTCCGATATTTTATATTGTGTGACAGATCCTCGTATTAAATCAATGAAATAGAGGGGTGCGAAGATGAAGAAGAACAGAAGACTTGAAAATGTAAAATATGAATTTAAGCATAACAAACTGGCTATTTTGGCGGCGGTTTATCTGATCGCAATTATTCTGGTCAGCATTTTTGTTGTGTTTAGCAAGGTTGATCCGGATGCATTGGACGTTGCACATAAATTACAGTCACCGTCCGCAGCGCACTGGTTTGGAACGGACGAACTTGGACGTGATTATTTTATCCGTGTATTATATGGTGGACGGGTATCTCTGGTTGTAGGTGTGCTTGCCATGCTGACTTCGATCGTGATCGGAGTAACAGTCGGAATGGTAGCCGGATATTTCGGTGGGATTGTAGATAATATTTTGATGCGAATTGTTGACGTATTCAGTTCCATTCCATGGATCATCATGGTAACGGTTGTCGGATTGCTGTTTAAGAAAGGGATTGTTTCTATTATTATCGTAATCGGTCTTTTTAGCTGGATGGAGATTGCCAGACTGGTACGTTCGGAAGTGCTTTCTGCAAAAGAGAGAGAGTATGTACAGTATGCGGACTTTATCGGGATTCCATCAGGGAAAGTGATTATGTCGCATGTATTTCCGACGGTATTTCCGACGATTATCACTGCGGCAACTGCACAGATTGCAAGTGCGATCATGGTAGAAAGTTCACTTAGCTTTTTGGGACTTGGTGTAGCAGCGCCGATGTCAAGCTGGGGAAGTCTGCTTCAGAGCTCCCAGCAGTATCTGCAGAAAGCACCGTACATGGCAATTCTGCCTGGAATTTTGATTATTCTGACGGTGTATTCTTTCAATAAATTAGGGGATGTACTTCGTGTGTTTGTAGAACCGAGAATTACAGCAGGTGATAAAGATGAGTAAGAAGAATGTATTAAGTGTAGAAAATATGAATGTTTCTTTTAAAAGTCACGGACAGGAAGTAAAGGCTGTAAGAGGAGTCAGCTTCAGTGTTGATCAGGGAGAAATTGTAGGTCTTGTCGGAGAATCCGGAAGTGGAAAATCGGTAACGATGAAAGCGGTTATGGGGATTTTGCCGGACAATGCAGAAAGAACAGCCCAGTCCCTTCTTTTAAATGGAAGAGAAATCAAGGATCTGTCGGATGAAGAGTGCAGAAAAGTTCGTGGAAAAGAGATGACGATGATTTTTCAGGATCCTATGACAGCGTTAAATCCGCTGAAAAAAATCGGAAGTCAGATAGAAGAGGTGATTATCCGACAGAAGAAATACTCGAAAAATGAGGCAAAAGAAAAAGCATTGGAAATGCTGAAAAAAGTTGGTATTCCGAATCCGGAAGTAAGACTTGGACAGTATCCGCACGAATTCTCCGGTGGTATGAGACAGAGAGTTCTGATCGCAATGGCACTTGCCTGTAAACCGGAGCTTCTGATCGCGGATGAGCCGACAACGGCACTGGATGTAACAATTCAGGCGCAGATTCTGGATCTTTTACATGAGCTGAAGGATGAATTTCATACTTCGATTATGCTTATCACACATGATATGGGTGTAGTAGCTACGGTCTGTAGTAAAGTAATCATTATGTATGGTGGACTTGTGATGGAAAGCGGTACGGTTGAAGAAGTATTCTATGAACCAAAGCATCCATATACAAAGGCACTTTTGAAAGCAATTCCTTCTCTGGACCTGAAAGAAGGCGAGAGATTGCAGTCCATACCGGGACTTCCACCTTCACTTATCGATTCGCCGAAAGGATGTCCGTTTGCCGAACGTTGCGAATATGCGACAGATCGTTGCCGAAATGAAAAACCGGAATATACCGAATTTACAGAAACACACAGAGCAATGTGCTTTTTAAATGAGTAGAGGGGAGAAACAGATGAGTAAAGAAATATTGATATCTGCAACAGATTTAAAAAAATACTTCCCGGTTCATAAGTTCATGGGTGGTAAGCAATATGTAAAAGCGGTAGATGGCGTAAGCCTTGAAATTCATAAAGGCGAAACATTTGGTCTGGTCGGAGAATCCGGCTGTGGAAAGTCTACATTAGAACGTACACTGATCCGTATGTATGACATAACCGATGGAAAGGTTACTTATAAAGGAAAAGATATTACAAATGAAAAAGCGAAAAATCTGCAGTGGATGAAGGATGAAGTACAGATTATTTTCCAGGATCCGTATTCTGCATTAAATCCATTCTGGAATGTTCGCGAAATTATCAATGAGCCGCTTAAGAAAGCCGGAATGGGAGAAAAAGAAGCGGAAGAAAGAATTGAATATCTTCTCAATAAGGTTGGGATGTCAAAAGCAGATATGGATAAATTCCCATATGAATTTTCGGGCGGACAAAGGCAGCGAATCGGAATTGCGAGAGCGCTTTCTGTGAATCCGGAATTTATTGTATGTGACGAACCGATTGCGGCACTGGATGTATCTATTCAGGCGCAGGTAGTAAATATGTTGGAAGATCTGCAAAATGAATTTGGTCTGACCTATCTTTTTGCGGCACATGATCTTTCTATGGTGCGTTATATCAGTACCAGAATCGGAGTCATGTATCTTGGAACATTGGTAGAAGTAGCAGAGAGTAATGAGCTTTATACCAATCCGATGCATCCTTATACAAAAGCTCTGCTGTCTGCGATTCCTATTGTAGATCCTTTAAAAGCAAGAGAACACAAGCGGATTCAGCTCAAGGGAGAACTGCCGAGTCCAATGAATATTCCGGAAGGCTGTCGCTTTGTAACACGTTGTCCATATGCGACTGAAGCATGCAAAAATGGAGTGCCGAAACTTCAGGAGATTTCAAAAGGACATTCCGTCGCCTGTCACAGAGCGAAAGAAATTTTGTAAAATTAATAATAAATCTATTCCTTCCATTTAAAATGTATAATGTCATATTTCAAACAGAAAAAGTCCTGTTCTATGACGATAGGGTAAAATTCGTTATGTCTGCGAGCATAGCATGTCTTTCTATGTACTGTCTGAGCCGTAAGGCGAGTTTACATAGAAAGACATAGATAAGCGGCGCAGCAGAAATAGAATTTTACCCGTGTCATAGAACAGGACTTTTTCTGCTTTAATTTAATATAATTTTTCCATTTTACAAAAACAATTCTAACAGGAACACCACCATGCATGCGCATACGGATACTTGCAGCAGGCTTTTCCCAAACCATGCAAGTGCTGTGGCAACGATCAGAGCTGCCCATGCAGACCAGACACTTCCGGTCGCGGACAGGATTGCCGGGAAGGTCATCACTGCCAGTGTGACGTATGGTACATAGTATAGAAATGACCGAATCGTTTTATTTTTAATTTCTTTTCGAATCAAGGTCAGAGGCAGCATACGGATCAGATAAGATACTCCGGCCATGACCAGGATATAGATATAAATATTATGACTCATGACTAGCCTGCCTTTCATTGTTATTTAATACACTAGATTCAGTGCTTTTTGTATCGTCCTCATCCTGATTGATTGGGAACAGGATTGCAGCACCTCCGGCAATGAGAATCGTAAGCAGAATCGTTCTTGTTCCGGTAGAAAGTGTGTGGACGACTGGAAGTTTTGTAAATGCAAAGCTTGCTCCCATGGAAATCAAGACAACTCCCGCAAGAATCTTATTTTTTCTTGCAGGCGGGATAATGATTGCCAGGAACATGCCGTAAAGACCGACACTTAATGCACTGACGATATTAGCCGGTAGAATGGATCCCATCAAAGTTCCAAAAAGTGTTCCGAAAGCCCAGCCGGGAAGTGCTACAGTATATGCACCAAAAGAATAGTATGGATTCAATTTACCCGGTACGGCCACGGAGATTCCAAATAACTCATCAGTGACATCATAACTTAGAAGCAGACGCTGGATCATCGGTGTGTCTGGTGGAAGTTTCTGACTTAATGCACAAGACATCAGAAGATAACGGGCATTTGTGATCAATATCAGAATCGCGACCTCCAGATAGCCGCCACCTGCGGCAATCAACGTAAATCCGGCAAATTCACCGGCTGATGCATTATTAGTAAAACTTACGAGGAATGCCTGAAATGGTGTGAACCCGGCATTTTTCGCAGCAATACCAAGGGTAAATGAAACCGCGAGATAGCCAAGGGCAATGGGAATTGCGTCCCGCATACCCTTGGCAAACCAAGACTTATTAGTACCTCTCATTTGTGACCTCTTTTCCTATCTCATAAATTCATTGATTACGTGTAACACACCGTCTTCATCGTTGGATTTTGTGATGTAATCTGCAGATTCTTTCACCAGTGGCTGAGCATTTGCCATGGCAACTCCAAGTCCGGCAGTCTCAATCATAGTCAGATCATTGTATCCGTCCCCGCAACAGATCATGGCATCGGTAGAAAGCCCGATACTGGTGAGCAGCTTTGTAAGGGAGTGAGCTTTGTCAATACCCTGGGGCATAATTTCGAGAAAGAACGGATCTGAGCAGTAAATAGACAGATAAGAGTGAAATTGTTTTAAAGCTTCAGCTTTTACTCCCTGAATCAGTTCCGGTTCTCCGGTAATCAGAAATTTATTGTTATTATTTTTAGTGACGTAAGAGACGAAATCGTCCACTTTTGTAATCGGCATATGATTGATGAAAGATTCTTTTTCGCTGTATTCATTCGTATCTCCACCTGAAATCAGCTCGGTATCGGTGTAGGCAAGAATGTCAATCCCCGGATATCTTTTCACGATTTCAAGAAGCGGAGCCGCAACATCATTTGGAAGATATTTGCTGTAAATGATCTCACCGGAGCGGCAGTCTGTGATACGACCACCGTTGTAGGAGAGAATATAACTTCCATAGTCTCCAAGGTGAAGTTCCTCTGCCAGAGGAAGGACGCCCTGAGAAGGACGTCCACTGGCTAATACAACTTTTTTTCCGTTTTTCTGAATGTCGATCAGAGCATCTCTGGTCGATGGTGTAATCTCTTTTCTGGAATTGGTCAGTGTCCCGTCCAGATCCAGTGCCAGAAGCTGGTAGTTCATAGCTTTATACTCCTAAAATTTTTGTAATTCATCTACGATTTCAGGGAACTGCATACCATGTGAAGCTTTCACAAGGATATTGTCACCTGGTTGAATCAGATGTTTCATCTCTGCAAGAAAGTCTGCTTTTGCAGGGAACCATTTTGCCTTGCAGCCATGTTCAGAAGCTCCGGCTACAAGCTCTTTGGAAAGCTCGCCAATTCCGCATACAAGGTCGATGCCTATATCACCTGCATGTGCACCGGTTTCGTAGTGGAGTTCTTTTCCGGTCTCGCCCAGTTCGCCCATGTCGCCAAGAACAGCGACTTTTCGTCCGATTGCCATATTCAGAACATCTAAGGAAGCCTGCATGGAAATTGGATTTGCATTATAGCAGTCATCTAAGATGATGATTTTATCTGTCTGAATGATATTATTTCTTCCGGGGATTGAAGGCAGTCCTTCAATTCCGGCTTTGATTTCTGCTGGTGTAAGTCCAAGTTGATAGCCGACAGCAGTTCCGGCAAGAGCGTTTTGTACCATGTGAGCACCAGGAAGTGGAACGATGCAGTCAAAGCTTTCGCCGGACGGAAGATGAATCGTACAGGAAGAACCGCGAAGTCCAAGTGGTTCTACGTCAGTTGCATAGAACTGGCAGTTCTTTCCAAGACCGAAAAATTCAGGATCTACGCCTTTGACCGGTCCCATATCACGGAGCAGATCATCGTCTCCGTTCAGAAGAATAGAACCACCGGTCTTCATATCCTGGATCATCTGAGATTTTTCCTGAAGAATCCCTTCTCTTGTCTTGAAAAATTCCAAATGTGCGATACCGATATTCGTGATCACACAGATATCCGGGCTTGCTACGCTGGAAAGACGACGCATCTCACCAAAGTGGTTGACACCCATTTCCAGAACAGCGACCTGATGCTTTTCATTCATTTCAAAAATTGTAATTGGAAGCCCCCATTCATTGTTGAAGTTTCCAAGTGTTTTATGTACACAGTATTTCTGAGACAGTACAGAAGCAATCATTTCCTTTGTGCTTGTCTTTCCGACACTTCCTGTGATTCCGACAACCTTAATATCGAAAGAATCACGATAAAGCTTTGCAGTATCAAGAAGTGCCTGGCCAGTAGACTCTACCAGGATATATGGAAAATCTGTCTCGCCAAGATCTTCATGGGAAATCACGCACATTGCGCCTTTTTCAATGGTATCCGGAATGAATTTGTGAGCGTTGACGCGTTCACCGTCAATGGCAATGAACAGATAGTCTTTTTCAACTTTCCGGCTGTCAATTGTAACACCGGCAACTTCTTTGTCCAAAAGATTTTCAGGTCCCCGGTACTCTCCGTGGCAGGCCTTAGTAATATTTCTTAAAGTAAGGTTTTTCATGATGGATTTCCTCTTATCTGTAACGCGCATTCATAGATTCTTCAATGATGCGTTCGCATAATTCGTTGTACTCGATGCCTGCGGCTTTTGCAGCCTTCGGAAGCAGACTTGCGGCAGTCATTCCTGGAAGTGCATTCATTTCCAAACTGTAGAATTCGCCGTCTTCGTCATCAATGATAAAGTCAGCACGTGCATACACATCCATACGGAGTGCGGCAAATGCTTCTTCTCCGGCACGCATCATGCGCTGCTGAGTTTCTTCATCAATAGATACCGGTGGACAGATTTCCTGTGCTCCGCCAGCCTGATATTTATTCTCATAGTTGAAGACACCATCTTTCGGAATGATCTCAACTAATGGGAGTGCTTTTCCGGCAATGACAGCGCTGGCAAACTCACGGCCTTTGATGTAAGGCTCAATGACCAGTTCTTCATCTGGGTTCTTTTCAAATGATTCACAAACTGCATTGTTATATTCTTCTTCTGTATGACAGATGTAAACTCCGATACTGGAACCATTTTCACATGGTTTTACGACCAGTGGGAGATAATATCCAAGTTCGGATAAAGGAAGATCCTTTGTCTCTTTTGTCAGATGTGTTCCACGAGGAGTCGGTACACCACTCATTTTATAAATTTGTTTTGTTACTAGTTTGTTCATAGACAGGGCACAGCCAAAAGAGTTGCAGCCTGTATATTTGATTCCAAGAAGATCAAAAGCAGCCTGAAGTTTACCATTTTCTCCGACGGAGCCGTGCAGAGCAACAAATGTAATGTCTGCCATACGGCACAGTTCAATGACATTTGGTCCAAACATGCAGTCGGACTGATCCGGGCGAGATTTCTTAAGGGCTTCAAGGTCAGGTTCTTTTGTGCTGATATTTTTTGCAATCTCAAGACCTGCGCCCGGAAGGGTAAATACATCTTCCAGATTCGCAGGCGCATTTTCAAGACCGAAGTACAGGTCAAGAAGATAAGCCTGGTGTCCGTTTTCCAACAGTGTTTTGCAGATGCCGGCACCGGAGGTCAGTGAGACGTCACGCTCCGGACTTAAGCCGCCTGCTAATACTATAATTTTCATAATGAATGCTCTCCTTTTATTCTGGTTTGTGTGCCTGATCGAGTAAGGCTTTCTTTATATCATATAATCTCTGGGATAAATCTACATAAACCCGGTGTGGATAGAAGAGACGTTTTGTCTCGTCCCACAGGGAGTCTTTTTCCTGTTTACAATATTCTGCAATCTCCGTGACAGAAGGGGAAGTGTAAATACATTCTCCGTTTTTGAAGATCGGAACAAGCATTTCACGCATGATATAAGTGCCGCCTGCAAGCTTTGTTTTCTTCCATGTCTCCAGCGGGTCAAAGAGAAGCAGATCCTGACTTTCGTCAAATGTTTCATCAGCGAAGCAGATCAGATCAGCTTTGATCTTGCCGGTCTCTTTTTCATAGACACGGTAGATTGTCTTATTTCCTGGATTGGTGATCTTTTCTGTGTTTTCAGAAATCTTGATCTTCGGGATAAATTCTCCGTTTTCATTCTTGATTGCAGACAATTTGTATACACCGCCAAATGACGGGCAGTCTTTGGACGTGATCAGATGAGTACCAACCCCCCAGGAGTTGATTGCTGCACCCTGTGCCTTCAGATCATGGAGCAGATATTCGTCAAGATCATTGGAAGCGCAGATGGAAGCGTCCGGGAATCCGGCTTCATCTAACATTTTACGTGCTTTTTTGGAAAGATATGCAAGGTCTCCGCTGTCCAGACGGATTCCGTATTTTTTTAATGGTTTTCCTGCGTCTTTAAATTCCTGGAAGACACGTATGGCATTTGGTACGCCAGATTTTAATGTGTCATAAGTGTCTACCAGAAGTGTACAGTTGTCCGGATATAGCTCTGCGTAATATTTAAATGCAGTGTATTCGTCCGGGAATGTCATGATCCAGCTATGTGCGTGAGTTCCCATAACAGGGACATCAAAAAGCTGACCTGCCAGTACATTTGACGTACCGACACATCCGCCGATCATAGCGGCACGTGCTCCGTAAAGTCCGGCATCCGGTCCCTGTGCACGGCGCAGTCCGAACTCCATGATTCCGTCTCCGTCGGCGGCATAGACAACACGGGAAGTCTTCGTAGCGATGAGAGACTGGTGATTGATCAGATTCAGGATAGTCGTCTCGACAAGCTGAGCTTCCATGATCGGAGCAATGACCTTAAGCAGTGGCTCTTTTGGGAATACTACGCTTCCTTCCGGAATCGCATAGATATCTCCTGTAAAGTGAAAACCACTTAAATACTGAAGAAAATCATCATCAAAAATGTGAAGACTTCGTAAGTAGTCCACATCTTCGTAGGTGAAATGCAGGTTCTTAATGTAGTCAATGACCTGGTCAAGTCCCACGCAGACGGAATAACCATTGCCGCAGGGATTGTGACGGTAAAACACATCGAATACAACCGTCTCATGTTGCCCTTTTTTATAATAACCCTGCATCATTGTCAGTTCATATAAATCAGTCAGCAGTGTTAAATCTTGTTTGTTCATAGTGAGCTCCTTTCATGACTGAATCGTAAGCTTTGTTTTCATAATTGATGATACCACGGATTGCTTCGTATCGTACATTTCATGATATCTTGTGTATTATATATCATAATGGTACCTTTATACAAGGGTATGATTTTTCTCAATCGTGTCCTTTATGATCTTCTGGCAGTAAACATCGATCTTCTTGCGGTCTTCTTTTTCCATTTCATTCATATATATAGGGGAGCAGTACTCCAAAACAACGTGTGTTTTTCTGATATATGGCAAATGTCCCTCGAAAATATTAATGGTGTTATTCAGTGCAACAGGTACGATCGGACATCCGCTCTTTTCTGCAATTTTAAAGGAACCGGCATGGAATGGAAGAAGACTTAATTCGTCTCCTTTGTTGCGTGTCCCTTCTGGGAAAATAAAAACAGAAATTCCATTTTTCACCTGATCGATCGCAGTCAGGATGGTTTTAAGACCTTCTCTTATATTGTCGCGATCCAAAAACAGGCAGTATACCCGTTTCATCCAGGTGCGAAGGAACGGGTAATTTAACATTTCCTTTTTGGCAACGAATCCGGTCAGATCCCTGCAGCGGGAATAAGTCAGCAAAATGTCAAAATAACTTCTGTGGTTGCCCACGTAGAGAACCGGTTCATCAGGAACACGGTCTTCTCCGATGACGGTCACTTCGACACCGGAAATTTTCAGGATCACTTTAAATCCCCATTGAACGATACGTAGTGCTGCGAGATCGGCTGAGCGTTTATTCACTTTGCCAATAAGCCAGAGAATTCCGAGTACAGGAATCCCGAGCAGAAAATATAACAATAAAAATATTGCAACGAGTATAAATCGTAACATATGTCAAGTTCCTCCAACTAATATCTTCCATATAAAATAGTCATGCCACGAAGTTCATCGGCAAGTTCGCCTTTGAGCGCAGACTGCTGATAACGCCAGCTCCAGTTCCCGGCGCCGATACCTGGTGTGTTCATGCGTCCTTCTGCACCGACGCACAGAACATCCTGAAGAGGAAAGATTGCATATGCAGCAACACTTGCAAGTGCGGTTCCAATAAGATCCAATGGAAAATGTGTATCATTGCTGCAGTGTGTGTAGCGGCGTACTTTGTCACGGCATTCCGGGCGCAGTGTCTGATACCAGCTGCGAGTCGTGTCGTTATCATGAGTTCCGGTGTAACATACGCAGACTGGAGATGTGTAGCGGTGTGGCAGGTAGCTTCCTTCATCCAGAGAGTCAAATGCAAACTGCAGAACCTTCATGCCTGGGAGTCCAAATTCATCTCGCAAAGCTTCCACTTCCGGGGTGATAACGCCCAGATCTTCTGCAATAATTGGAAGGTTTCCCTCAAAAGCATCACGGACTGCGGAAAATAATGCATGGCCCGGAGCTTTTACCCATTCGCCATTCACAGCGGTCGGTTCGCCGTAAGGAATGGACCAGAAAGCTTCAAATCCGCGGAAGTGATCTACACGCAGAATATCCAGGTTGTGAAGCTGTGCACGGATACGGGATATCCACCAGGAAAAATGTTCCGCCTCATGAGCTTCCCAGTTGTACAATGGATTACCCCATAACTGTCCGGTGGCTGAAAAATAATCCGGCGGTACTCCGGCTACGCGAGTCGGATACCCTTTGGAGTCCAGCTGGAACAGATGCTGGTTCGCCCACACATCGGCGCTGTCCATAGATACAAAAATCGGGATATCACCGATGATGTGGATACCGTGGTCATTTGCATATTTTTTGATTCGTTTCCACTCGTCAAAGAATAAGAATTGAATGAAACGATAGTATTCTATATCTTCGTGCATGGATTTAAAAAGGCCGGCTTTAAATTCCAAAGTCGGACACCGATATTCATCCGGCCAGTGAAGCCAGTCAACGCCATGGTGTAATTTCTTACATGCCATAAACAAAGCATAGTCATCCAGCCAGTAGCGGCTGCTTTCACAAAATTCCTGGAAAGACTGGTCTATGCCTGGAATTTCATGGCGTTTCTGTGGAAAACGGCTGTAGGCAAGGGCCAGAACTTTCTCCTTCCACGGAATGACCTGTCCATAATCTACGTGACTTGGGTCTGCAATCGGGCAATCGGTAAGTTCCCAGCCACCGATCAGTCCAAGACGGATCAAATGTCTTGGATCAATGAGAAGAGGCTGACCTGCAAAAGCAGAAAAACTCTGGTACGGAGAGTCTCCGAAACCTGTGTGGGTCAGTGGCAGTACCTGCCAGAGATGCTGACCTGCCCGTGCCAGAAAATCGATAAAGGCATATGCTTCATCTCCAAGATCCCCAATCCCGTAAGGGGAAGGCAGAGAAGTCGGGTGAAGCAAAATGCCGGATAGGCGTTCGTTATTTATCATATTTTTGTAATCTCCTTTTAAAACCATGTTGAAGTAGTAAACTTAATGCCTGCTTATACAAAGTCAAGCCGAGGCATTCTTGGACATGGCATTTTATTAAGTATACAACAATTTTGGAATTTTTCCTAGACTTGGTGTGTATGATGTTATAAAAGGTTTTTCAAGAAGAAAGAGAGCATCATGAATCGAAAACATTTTTACATAATTGCAGGGATTTTTATTCTGGCACTGGCTGGGTGCAGTATTAAAAAGGAAGATACAAAAAAGATACAGGATATCGAATTTACAGTAGTAGCACCAGAAGACGTACCAGAGGAACTGAAAGAAGATATCGAAAAGGCGCGGGATACCCCATTTCGTCTGACTTATGCAGATCAGGGGTATCTTTACATGGCGCGAGGGTATGGAGAAAAAGAAAAAACGGGGTACAGTGTAGAGGTCAACGCATGCTACGAAACATCAGATGCTGTCAGGATCCAGACAACACTTCTCGGTCCGGCAAAGGGCGAGAAGACAAAAGAAAAGAAGACATATCCGTATGTGGTGATGAAAACAGAATATAGAGAGAAAGATGTGATATTTGAGTAAAAGTAATGTGCCAGCCATAGTTGGGGTTTTTGATGCAACATTATAATAAAACAAACAATAAGGGGGACATGTGTGTGAATTGTGAAAAAAAGATGCTGAATATTTACCGACAGGGGAAAACTTTTACGGACCAGTTCTATGTAGATGAGGATTATAATGTGCCAGACACGAAAGCTGATATCCGGGAGATTATAGAGAGCGATGCGGTTATGGAGGAAATCGACCTGAAGCTTGTGGAGAATTATATCCGGATCACCGGGCGGCTTGCTTTTCAAGTTTTATATGTTGCAGATAACAGTGACAATACCTTATCTTCTCTGGAAGGGAAAATTCCCTTTGAGGAAATGTATTATGTAGACGAGACTTTGGAAGAAACGTTATTTTTGAAAGCAGCGCAGACAGAGCTGACTGTCAATCTGATCCATTCCCGGAAAATCAATGTGAAAGCGATGGCGGAAGTAACCATGAGTTCGGACAGTCAGGTAAGTGAAGAAGTGACGACCGGGATTGAGAGTGGGGAGCAGATTTATACAAAATACCAAGAGAAGCAGATCCTGACTCTTCACACTGTGAAAAAAGATACATACCGCATCAAAGAGCAGCTGACAATCTCCGGAACAAAAGAAAGTATCGGAAACATTTTGTGGAAAGAAGTACTCAGCCGCCGTCTGGATACAAGGCTGGAGGCAGATACATTAAAACTTCAGGGAGAACTTCTTGTGTTTTGTCTTTATGAATCAGTGGATGGAAAGACAGACTGGATCTGTGAAAATGTTCCGTATGAGGGACAGGTAGAGTGCTTTGGTGCAGAGGAAGGTATGTACCATCAGATTTATCCGATTCTTACAGATGCACTTTTAGAGCCGGCTATGGACGAGGACGGAGAAATGCGTCTTCTTGGCATCGAGGCAACACTTTCTATGCGGTTCTTTTTGTGCACGGAGGAAAAGATACAGATATTAGACGATTTATATTCACTGAAAACATGTTGTGTTCCAGCGTATACGCAGTGCAAGGTGGAAAATGTTCTGATGCAGAATCATTCCAAATGTAAAATCGCAGAGCGGTTGTCACTGCCTGAGATTAAAGATGACATTTTACAGATCTGCTATAGTGATGCGAGAATTCAAGTCGAGCAGATGACGGTTCAAGACACAGGTATTCAGATAGAAGGAGTACTCCATATCCGTTTTATGTATGTCAGACCGGACGATCAGATACCATTTGCCCTGTGGCAGGGGATGATTCCATTTTCCTGGCTGTTGGAAAGCAATGAAGTCCAGAAGGATATGACATTGGATATGATGCCGTCTCTGGAACAGCTTGGCATCAGTCTCCTTGGAAATGGAGAGATAGAAATAAAGGCGGTGCTGGCATTTCGGAGTTTCCTTCGTGGGAAAGTGACATTTCGTAACATGGATTCAGTAGAAGAGAAAGAGATAGATTATAAAGTGTTGGAACAAAGACCGGGAATCATTGGATATATCGTAAAAGAAGGCGATGAACTGTGGAATCTGGCGAAATACTACGGCACGACAAAGGAAGGGATCATGGACATCAATCACATGGAGTCCGAACAGTTGAAATGTGGCGACAAACTATTGATTTTTAAGGAAAATGCCAGTATACTGTAGGTATATTGTATACAAGACGGGGCTGGATACGAGGAGAAAAAGTTATGGATAAGATGGAATTAAAGGCACTTGGAAAGATCAATCTTGGATTGGATGTGCTTGGCCGCAGGGAGAACGGATATCACGATGTTCGTATGGTTATGCAGACAGTATATCTGTATGATCAGATCGTGATAACGAAGACAAAGCAGCCGGGAGTAAAGGCAGAGACGAATCTTTTTTATCTTCCGGTAGATGAGAATAATCTTGCATGCCGGGCAGCAAAGATGCTGATTGATGAGTTTAACATTACCGAAGGAGTGCACATTTCCATGGACAAGAAAATTCCGGTATCAGCAGGTATGGCCGGCGGAAGCGCAGATGCGGCAGCAGTTCTTTTTGGAGTCAATAAGATGTTCGGACTGGGGCTTAGCATGACTGAGCTTGAAGAACGGGGGGTAAAGCTTGGCGCAGATGTACCATACTGTCTGATGCGTGGGACAGTTCTGGCAGAGGGAATCGGTGAGAAGCTGACGCCTCTTTTGGCCTGTCCAAAGTGTTTTGTGTTGCTGGCAAAACCACCGATCAGTGTATCGACGAAGATGGTCTATGAAAAACTGGATGCATTGGAAATTACAGAACACCCGGATATCGATGGTATTTTAAACGGACTTGCGAGAAAGAATATCCATAAGGTGGCAGAGTGTATGGGAAATGTACTGGAGCAGGTGACGATTCCTGTCTATCCGGTCATTGAACAGATTAAAAATGTCATGAAAGAAGGCGGAGCCATGAACGCTATGATGAGCGGAAGTGGTCCGACCGTATTTGGCTTATTTGAAGACAGACAGTCAGCGAGACGTGCGGCACAGAAGATAAAGGAACAGAAACTGGCAAAACAGGTATATGTAACGAGTATACACCAGGCAAGGAGGAAGTAGAAAGCATGGAGCAAAATTTGAAAGTCAATGAAAATGAATACCTTCCGCTCAGGGATGTGGTATTCAATACACTCAGACAGGCAATCCTTCGAGGAGAGTTTAAGCCGGGTGAAAGATTGATGGAAATCCAGCTTGCAAATAAACTGGGCGTGAGCCGTACCCCGATCCGTGAGGCAATCCGTAAGCTGGAGTTGGAAGGTCTGGTCATTATGATTCCGAGAAAAGGTGCGGAAGTGGCGGACATTACGGAGAAAAGTCTGCGAGATGTGCTGGAAGTCAGAAAAGCACTGGAAGAACTGGCAGTGCAGCTCGCATGTGAGAAGATCACTCAGGAAGAGTTGGAAGAATTGGAACAGGCCGGAGAGAATTTTAAAAAAGTCCTGAAAAGAAGTAAAGACATCACAGAGGTAGCAGAGGCAGATGTGCGATTCCATGATGTGATCTATATGGCAACGGATAATCAGAAACTGATCCATCTGCTGAATAAATTAAGAGAACAGATGTACCGCTACCGTGTAGAATATTTGAAGAACCCAGATGTGCACGAGCAATTGACCCAGGAACACGAAGAGATCGTGTACCATATCAAGAGAAGAGAAAAAGTAGAAGCAACAGCAGTTACATGTCAGCATATTGATAATCAGGTATCTGCGGTGACGGACAAGATTAGAACGAAGAATAATTAGCAGATACCTGTATAATCTACGGATATCTGTCCATACTTTCTGTATAAATTCAATTTAAATGTTTGAGTGATTGCAGGAGGTACATAGATATGCGAAAGTTATGGGATCTGTTGAGAAATAAAATCGGGACAAAGAATCTGATTTGTGGTATACTTGGTATTTGTATAGCAGTTGGATGGATGTGGAGTTTTACTGCATGGCGCGTGGCTTTGGTGGATAAGAAAATCTGCGAGACGCAGCGGGGGATTGCAGATGAAGTCTTTCGTTTTCATGTGCTGGCCAACAGTGACAGTGAAAAAGACCAGCGGGTGAAGCTAAAAGTCCGGGACGCAGTGATTGCCTATATGACATCTGAGATGCCAGGTACCACAAACCAGATGGATCACGCAGTGACAATGGATCAGGCAGAGCAGATGAATCCAGGCATTCATAAAAATTCTGCACAGGCAACGAAGAAATGGGCAGAGTCTCACTTAAATGATCTGATCCTGGTGGCTGACGAGGTGCTTGAGCAGGAAGGCATGGATTATCAGGCAGATGCGCACGTGACGAAGTGCTGCTTCCCAGAAAAAAAATACGGAGATATGACATTTCCACAAGGCGAGTATGAGGCGCTGAGGATCACATTGGGTGAGGCGGCCGGACATAACTGGTGGTGTGTGTTATATCCAAATCTCTGTTTTCTGGACAAGACTTGTGCGGTGGTGAGTGATGAAGGGAAAGAAGACCTTAAAGGGGTGCTTACCGATGAGGAATATCAACTGCTTACGGATAATAAAGAACTTAAGATGAAATGGTTTTTTTTCGGAGATTAGGAGAGTATGAGATGACAGAGTTTCTTGTACGACATTTTGTAAAAGATTATGAGAATACGAGTAAGGTGTCTGTGCGTACAGCATATGGAGTGCTGGCAAGCGTGACAGGCATCTTTTGTAATATATTGCTATTTGCGGCAAAATGGCTGATTGGCTATCTGCTTCACAGTATTTCTGTTATGGCAGATGCATTTAACAACCTGTCTGATGCAGGTTCTTCAATCATCAGTCTGATCGGTGTGAAGATGGCAGGAAAACCGGCAGATAAGGAGCACCCGTTCGGACATGGAAGAATTGAATATATTGCGGCGCTGATCGTGGCCTTTCTTGTAATGGAAGTTGGATTCACATTTTTTAAAAGCGCTATTGCGAAGATCAGGGAACCGGAAGAGTTACATTTCCAGGCGGTATCTATGCTCATATTATTTCTGTCAGTGGCAGTGAAGCTGTGGATGGGAGTGTTTAATAAAAATCTTGGAAAACGTATCAATTCCCAGGTCATGATGGCGACTGCAGCAGATTCCATGGGAGATGTGATTACAACGGGGGCGACTATCGCTTCAGTATTATTTTTTTATTTTACAGGAATTAATATTGACGGATATGTAGGACTTGGTGTATCGTTAGTCGTTATGTGGGCCGGTATCGGAATCGCAAAAGATACGCTGGAGCCATTGATCGGGGCACCGGTAGACCCACAGGTCTATAAGCAGATCAGTGATTTTGTGGAGAAATATGACGGGATTCTTGGAAGCCATGATTTGATCGTACATAATTACGGACCAGGAAGGAGCATGGCATCCATTCATGCGGAGGTCCCGAATGATGTGAACATTGAGACATCCCATGAGATTATCGACCGGGTGGAGCGAGAAGCATTAGAACAGCTTGGGGTTATGCTCGTAATACATATGGATCCTGTAGAGACAAAAGACAAGCATGTGCTGGAGGCAAAGGAGAAAGTCGAGAAGGTGCTGCGGGCGATGGATCCTAAGCTTAGTATCCATGACTTTCGAATGGTTCCCGGAACGGATCAGATCAATCTGATTTTTGATCTGGTCGTACCATTTGAATATGATCAGAAAAAACAGGATCATATCCGGTCTGCGATTATGGGAGTTTTACAGATTGTAGATCCAAGATATCAGTGTGTCATTACAGTGGAAAGGAGTTACGTTGCAAGTGCCAAAGAAGGAGTATAAATATATGATTGACGGCCGCGTCCGCTTCAGCGAGATCGACCACACAAGAAAGATTACAGTTCCATCGATCATCAATTATTTTCAAGATTGCAGTACATTTCAGTCAGAAGATATCGGAGTCGGTCTGGACGTACTTTCAAAAAAGAAAAAAGCGTGGATTCTGACTTACTGGCAGATCGTGATCGATCATTATCCGAAAATGAATGATAAGATCCAGGTCAGCACATGGGCTTCAAAGTTCAAGGGAATGCTTGCAGAGCGCAACTTCTGTATGACAGATGAGAATGGAGAAAAGGCTGCGTACGCACAGTCAGTCTGGGTATATATGGATGTGGAAAAGGGGCGTCCGGTAAGACCAGATCAGGAAGAACTGGATGCCTATGGACAGTGTGAACCGCTGGAGATGGACTATGAATCCAGAAAAATTGCACTGCCGGAAGAATGTATGAGTCTGGAGCCGTTTCCGGTGCGCAGATACCATATTGATACGAATGAACATGTAAATAATTGCCAGTATGTACAGATGGCTATGGAAATGTTGGATCAAGAGAGAGTAATCCGTCAGGTGCGGGTGGAATATAAGAAATCAGCAGTGCTGGGGGATATGATTGTTCCCAGGACAGGTGACAGAGATGGCCGGACAGTTGTGGAACTGTGTACGACAGAAGGAGAATTGTATGCAGCAGTAGAATTTGCATGGGTGTAAGGGCATTTACATAAAATGGGCTGATGATAGATGTTTGTAGAGAGAGAAAGGATAAGACAGATGAAGTTAATCGAAGAACTCGGAAAACGAAGAATGCTGACAGTTGTAAAGACAGTTGATTTTGGAATATATCTTGGAACAAGCGAGGAACGTGTACTGCTTCCAAAGAAAGAAGTACCAAAAGAAATTGAGATTGGAGATCCGGTGGAAGTATTTCTTTACAAGGATTCCAGCGACAGATTGATTGCAACAACAGCAGAACCAAAGATCACATTGGGTGAACTGGCTGTTCTGACAGTGAAAGATACCGGAAAGATTGGAGCATTTCTCGACTGGGGACTGCCGAAAGACCTGCTACTTCCATTCAAAGAGCAGACGGCTAAGGTGAAAAAAGGAGATCAGGTGCTGGTTGCGCTTTATGTGGACAAGTCCGAGAGATTATGTGCGACTATGAAGGTTTATGAAAAATTAGAGACAGACTCTCCGTATAAGAAAGACGATCATGTAGAAGGAATCGTCTATGAGAGAAGCGATAACTTTGGAGTTTTTGTAGCAGTAGACAATAAGTATTCTGCACTGATCCCGAAGCGTGAAGCGTACGGCGGACATCTTCAGGTTGGGGATAAAGTCCATGCAAGAGTTATAAAGGTACGTGAAGATGGAAAGCTGGACTTAAGTGTGCGTGAGAAAGCATTTATCCAGATGGATGCAGATGCAGAGCTGATCGTAAAACGGATGGAAGAGCACGGGGGAAAACTGCCATTTACAGACAAGGCAGATCCGGAAAAAATTAAAAATGAACTGGGACTGAGCAAAAATGCATTTAAACGTGCAGTAGGACGTCTTTTAAAGGAAAACAAAGTCATTATTACAGAAAAATCTATTGAATTTCTGCACAAATAAGGTATAATGGGGGCGTGATAAATTTTGAAAGGAGCGCGAGCGCATGAAAGTACAGAATATTACAGATATTGAAGGATTTTTTAAAGCAATTGACGGTTGTAAAGGAAAAGTTGAGCTTGTTACTGGTGAGGGAGACAGACTGAATTTGAAATCAAAATTATCCCAGTATGTATCACTCGCGACCATCTTTTCAAATGGAGAGATTCCGGAAATGGAAATCGTCGCACATGAAAAAGAAGACATCGACAGGCTGATTTCCTATATGATTAACGGCTAAGATCAGAAGAGAGAATGAAGTATTGATGAGAATATTAGCGTTGGCGGGCGAAAAAGTCTGTCAGCGCTTTCTTTTCTATCTGTATCAGAGCAGCAAGAATGTGCCGAGGCACATTCTTTATTACATGCGAAGATAAGGAAAATAAGGGAGAAAAATATATGAGCTTTGCACATTTACATGTTCATACAGAGTACAGTCTGCTGGACGGATCCAATAAAATTAAAGAGTGTGTGGCGCGGGTCAAAGAGCTTGGAATGAACAGCGTGGCAATTACTGATCATGGCTGTATGTTCGGCGTGATCGACTTTTACCGTGCTGCCCGTGCTCAGGGAATCAAGCCGATCCTTGGCTGTGAAGTCTATGTGGCACCAGGATCCAGGTTTGACAAAGAGGCTGTAGGAAGCGGAGATGACAGATATTATCATCTGGTTCTCCTGGCAGAAAATGATGAAGGATACCACAATTTGATGAAAATTGTATCACGTGGTTACACAGAAGGATATTATTATAAACCACGTGTGGATCTGGAGCTTTTGAGGGAATTTCACGAAGGAATCATCGCGCTTAGCGCGTGCCTGGCAGGTGAGGTTCAGAAAAATATCACAAGAGGCATGTACAGTGAAGGAAGAGCAGCAGCTCTTAGGTATGAGGAAATATTTGGAAAAGGAAATTTTTTCCTGGAGCTGCAGGATCATGGGATTCCGGAGCAGCAGACGGTCAATCAGGCATTGATGCGCATGTCACAGGAGACGGGAATTGAACTGGTAGCAACGAACGATATACATTATACTTATGCAGAAGATGCGCGGGCACACGATATCCTGCTCTGTATCCAGACAGGTAAGAAGCTGGCAGACGAGGATCGTATGCGCTATGAGGGCGGACAGTATTATATCAAGTCAGAAGAGGAAATGAAGAAGCTGTTCCCATATGCATTGCAGGCTCTTGAGAACACACAGAAGATTGCAGACCGTTGTGACGTGGAAATCGAATTTGGTGTGACCAAACTTCCAAAATACGATGTTCCGGATGGACTTTCCTCCTGGGAATATTTGAACAAATTGTGTTACGAAGGGCTGGGAAGACGTTACTCGAATCCTTCACAGGATTTGAAAGACAGACTGGACTATGAACTGTCAGTTATTCACAAGATGGGCTATGTCGATTATTTCCTGATTGTGTGGGATTTCATTCACTATGCAAGGTCACAGAAGATTATGGTCGGACCGGGACGTGGTTCCGGTGCCGGAAGTATTGTGGCGTATTGTCTGGAGATTACAAGTATTGACCCGATTAAATACCAGCTTCTGTTCGAACGTTTCCTGAATCCGGAGCGTGTGTCCATGCCCGATATTGACGTGGATTTCTGTTACGAGAGGCGTCAGGAAGTGATCGACTATGTAGGAAGAAAGTACGGCGCAGACCGAGTCGTTCAGATCGTCACATTTGGTACACTGGCTGCCAGAGGTGTGATTCGGGATGTAGGACGTGTGATGGATCTGCCGTATGCATTTGTAGATAATATAGCGAAGCTTATTCCGAAGGAGCTGAATATTACTTTGGATAAGGCACTCAAGACCAGCTCAGAACTTCGCAAGTCCTATGAGGAAGACCCACAGGTAAAAGAACTGATTGACATGTCCATGCGTCTGGAAGGACTTCCAAGACATACTTCCATGCATGCAGCCGGAGTTGTTATCAGCCAGAAGCCGGTAGAAGAATATGTGCCGCTGTCACTTGGATCAGATGGATCTGTAACGACTCAGTTCGTAGCGACCACGCTGGAAGAGCTGGGACTTTTGAAAATGGACTTTCTGGGGCTTCGCACCTTGACGGTGATCCGGGATGCAGAGAAGCTTGCAAGCTACAGTTCCGGAAAAGAGATCAACATTAACAAGATTAATTTTGATGATAAAGCAGTACTGGATTCTATTGGAACGGGAAAGACAGACGGTGTGTTCCAGTTAGAGAGTGCAGGAATGAAGAACTTTATGAAAGAGCTGAAACCGCAGAGTCTGGAAGATATTATCGCCGGAATTTCCCTGTATCGTCCGGGGCCGATGGATTTTATCCCTCAGTATATTAAAGGAAAAGAACATCCGGAGCTGATCACCTATGACTGCCCACAGCTAGAGCCGATCCTGTCGCCAACTTATGGCTGTATCGTCTATCAGGAGCAGGTGATGCAGATTGTGCGTGATCTGGCAGGATATACCCTTGGACGAAGCGACCTTGTGCGCCGCGCTATGTCCAAGAAGAAAGCCGATGTCATGGCAAAGGAACGCCAGAATTTTGTGTACGGAAATCCGGAGGAAGGTGTACCAGGCTGTATTGCAAATGGTATTGACGAGAAGACTGCCAATAAGATTTATGATGAAATGACAGATTTTGCCAAGTATGCGTTTAACAAATCCCATGCGGCGGCATATGCGGTCGTTTCTTACCAGACAGCATGGCTCAAATATTATTATCCAGTAGAGTATATGGCAGCTCTTATGACCTCAGTCATTGATAATCCAGGAAAGGTAGCCGAGTACATTTACAGTTGCCGCCAGATGGGGATCAAGATTCTGCCGCCGGACATTAACCATGGTTACAGCAGCTTTTCTGCAGATAACGGAAGTATCCGGTACGGACTGGCAGCGATCAAGAGTATCGGCAGACCAGTCATCAAAGAAATCGTTGCAGAGCGGAAAGCAAACGGAGAGTTTAAGAATCTGAAAGATTTCATTGAGCGGATGTCAGGAAAAGATATCAATAAGAGAACGATTGAGAACTTTATCAAATCCGGTGCATTTGACGAACTTGGAGGAACAAGAAAGCAATTCATGGTCATCTATGTACAGATTCTCGACCAGGTGAACCGGGAGAAGAAAAATTCCATGACAGGTCAGATGTCTCTTTTTGACATTGTAGGAGAAGAACAGAAATCCGAGTTCGATATTCCGCTGCCAAATGTAGGTGAATACGAGAAGTCTACGAAACTTGCTTTCGAAAAAGAAGTGCTTGGAATTTACTTAAGCGGACATCCGATGGAAGAGTACGAGGAGCAGTGGAGAAAAGGCATTTCCAAAACGACACAGGATTTCCAGTTTGATGAGGAATTGGGATTTTCAAGAGTCAGTGATGGCGCAGCAGAGATCATTGGTGGAATCATTGCGAGCAAGACAATCAAATACACGAAGAATAATAAGACCATGTGTTTCCTGACGATCGAAGATATTATGGGATCAGTAGAAGTCGTTGTATTTCCAAGAGATTATGAGCGCTATCATCAATATCTGGAAGAGGAAAATGTTGTCTTTGTTAAGGGACGGGTGTCAGAAGAGGATGAAGCCTCCAGCAAACTGATCTGTGAGAAAGTCATTCCATTTGGACAGAAGAAACAGGAACTCTGGATCCAGTATCCGGATAAAGAAACATTTCTTCAGGGAGAGAAGATGCTATATGATATGCTTGCATCTTCCGATGGAAATGATGAAGTGATAGTATATTGTAAGGCAGAGCGGGCGGTAAAACGCCTTCCATCTAACCGAAATGTGAATATAGAACCTGGATTACTAAGCAGGCTTATGAATTATTTTGGTGAATCTTGCGTAAAAGTGGTGGAAAAACCATTGAAAAGCTAAGGCAATTCATATACAATGTAGCGTGAAGGGTTAAATAAATAACGAAATAAATATGTTGCTGATCAAAGAGGTGAAAAGCAACTCTACGATGGAGGAGAAGAATCATGGCAGAAAGAATCATTCGTACAATAGGTGTATTGACAAGTGGAGGAGATGCTCCGGGAATGAACGCGGCAATTCGTGCTGTTGTCAGAACTGCACTTGGAAAAGGTGTGAAAGTACGAGGCATCAGAAAAGGTTATAAGGGACTTCTCAATGAGGAAATCATCGATCTGGACGCAGGAGATGTATCAGACATTATTCAGCGTGGAGGTACAATTCTTCAGACGGCCCGTTGTAAAGAGATGATTACAGAAGAAGGTCAGCAGAAAGCAGCAGCTATCTGTAAAAAGTATGGAATTGACGGTCTGGTAGTAATTGGAGGAGACGGATCTTTCCGTGGAGCGCAGAAACTTGCATATCTTGGAGTGAATACGATTGGAGTTCCGGGAACCATCGATCTTGATATTGATTGTACAGAGTATACGATCGGATTTGACACAGCGGTAAATACAGCTATGGAGGCAATTGATAAAGTCCGTGATACATCTACTTCACACAGCAGATGTTCTATTATTGAAGTTATGGGACGTGATGCAGGATACCTGGCTCTGTGGTGCGGTATTGCAAATGGAGCTGAACGTATTCTCCTTCCTGAGGAAGAAGGATATGATATTGATGATATTATCGATGATATAAAAGAGTCTAAAAAAAGAGGTAAGAAGAACTACATTATCATCAATGCAGAAGGTGTTGGTGATTCTGTGAATCTTGCAAAGACAATCGAAGAAAGAACGGGCATGGAGACAAGAGCAACTATCCTCGGACATATGCAGCGTGGTGGAAGCCCGACATGTAAAGACCGTGTATATGCATCTATCATGGGATCCATGGCAGTAGATCTTCTCTTAGAAGGAAAGACAAACCGTATCGTAGGTTACAGACACGGTGAATATGTAGATTTTGATATTGAGGAAGCACTTGGAATGCAGAAAGGAATCCCTGAATATCAGTACGAGATTTCCAAGAAGCTTTCTCTGTAAAGCCGGCAGGAATAGAAGTGATGATGTCCGCCGGACTTCGAGAATGAGGAAAGATAAAGATTTATGACGAAAAATGTATTAGTTACAATATCCGGACTTCATTATGATGACAGTGTGATGATGGTGCAGGAGGAGAATAGTAATGAGGCAAACTCCATAGAGGTGACAACTCCTGCCACCTATTATCTGAAAAATGGGAAACATTACATAGTTTATGATGAGATAGTAGAGGGAATTCCGGGGACGATCAAGAATCGGATCAAAATTGATGAAGGAAAGCTTTTAGATATTACAAAAAGCGGAATTACTAATTCGCATATGGTATTTGAGACCGATAAGATTAATGTGACTCCATATCAGACTCCATACGGAGATCTGCTTCTTGGCACATATACGAAAGGTATGGATATACAGATTGAAGAGGAGCGCATCGAACTTCAGGTCAGATATTCTCTGGATATTAATGGAGACAAGGCCGCAGACTGCGATATCCGCATTCTGATAGAAGCGAATGAATAAGAAGGATAAAAAAATGAGTATAAAAAAGGGGCTGTGAAAAACAGCCTCTTTTTTTGGATTTTATTTTCTATGCTTTATTTTTTATCTTTTTTAAATCTGGCAAAAAATCCTTTTTTCTTCTCTGGTGTCTCCAGTGCACCACGCACGCCCTTAACGCCGGTAATGTAGATACCGCTTACTGTTGCTTTTACTTCTTTTTTAACAGGAATGAGCGGATAAATCTGAGCATCACACATCAGTGTCATAATTCTCGGTCCGACTTTCGCCTTGACAACCGGAACTTTAGAACGGCGGAGATACTTTGGGGTATTGTCGATGACAATCTGTGGAAGACCAGAATCCTTTAACTTCATCTTGCCCTTATCGATGATCAGCATAGATACTGTCTGTGCAACAGCATCTAACTGCTCCTGCTGTTCAGCCTGTTTTTTTTCAGCTTTCTTACCCAGGAAATACAGCACAACACAAGCGATTATCAGTACGACTAAAATTACCAGTAAAACAATCGATAATGTACTCACGAGTAACCCTCCTATATTTATCTAATGTCATTTACACAAATCCCATTGTATCATTCTTTAAGTGGAAGTGCAAGGAAAAACGTCAGTTACTGCGCGTGCAATTATGAAATATATGTGAAAAGTATTTGCAACATTTGGGAAATGTGTTATAACTAGAAGTAGCGTTTTTTCGAGCGTGAAAAGTAATTTTAAATTATAAAACGAAGTTTTAAAGGGGTAAGAAGATGAAGAAGAGATTAGCAGCACTTTTCTGTGCAACACTTGCAGCTTCCATGATTCTTGTGGGATGCCAGGCAAGTAAAGGATTAGAGACAGACAATCTGAAAATCACACAGTATAAAGGCGTAGAAGTAAGCGCAGTAGCTAAACCGGAAAAAGTGACAGATGACGATGTAGAACAGTATATTCAGTCTCAGCTTACAAGCTCTGCAACGACAACAGAAGTGACAGACCGCGCAGCACAGAAGGGAGATACTGTAGATATCGCATTTGCAGGAACCATTGACGGAGAAGCATTTGACGGAGGCTCTTCTGATAGCTATTCACTGGAACTGGGTTCTGGAAAGATGATCGATGGATTTGAAGACAGCATTATCGGACATAATGTGGGAGAGACGTTTGTATGGGACGGAAAATTCCCAGACGATTATAAGTCAACAGATCTTGCAGGAAAAGCATGTCAGTTTACGATTACTGTAAATTCTATCTCAGAGCAGAATGTACCGGAACTGACAGACGAGTGGGTTGCGAATAATTCTAAAAGTTCTAAGACTGTAAAAGAATATAAGAAAGAGATTAAAAAGACACTGGAAGATCAGAAGCAGGAAGACTATGATAGTACTTTGAAATCAGAGGTATGGCAGGCAGTCGTAGATAACACAACTGTTCAGAAGTACTCTAAGAAACAGCAGGAGAAGATTGACGAGATGAAGAATTCTCTGATTGATTCTTACAAATCTTACGCAGAGAGTCAGGGAACTGATTATGAGACTTACATTACATCTTCTGGCCAGTATACAGTAGAGAGTTTTGAGCAGAAAGTGGAAGAGGCAGCTCAGGAGTCTGAGAAGCAGACTATGATTGCTGAGGCTATTGCAGACAAAGAGAAGATTAAATTAGATGACAAGACATATAAGAAGATGTTAAAAGAGTATGCTAAGACATATGGATTCGAAGATGGTGACGCCATGGAAGAGGCATATTCAAAAGATACTTTAAAAGAGGCAATGCTCACAGATCTGGTAAAAGACTGGCTGGTAGATAACTGTATCCAGAAAACAGATAATTAAGAATAAAATGAATCTATCGGAGATTGAAAATAAATATAACGAAAGAATAACATACATCAATCAAGGATTAATGTCATTAGACAATTAACAAGAAAGCACTGATTAATCAGATAACACATGATTCATCGGTGCTTTTTTTGTACTTTTAATAGAATAATTGGAAAATTATACTAATATATGTATAAAATTGCACAAGTAGAAGTGTAATATAAGCTTGAGTTATATGCATTATTTAGGTATAATAAAGAAAGCACGCTCATGGAAGGGCGTGTAAACTCAAGAAGAAAGGTGAGAGGGAAATGAACGAAAAGAATGAGTTTAAACCGTATATCCCGGCCGATAGGGTTATGCCGGAGCTTACGGTAACTTCCATTGTAATGGGAATGCTTCTGGCTGTAATTTTTGGTGCAGCAAACGCATATTTAGGACTTCGTGTAGGTATGACTGTATCTGCGTCTATTCCGGCAGCAGTTATCTCTATGGGAGTGATCCGCGTGATCATGAAGCGTAATTCCATTCTGGAAAGCAACATGGTTCAGACAATCGGTTCCGCCGGAGAGTCTCTGGCAGCAGGAGCCATCTTTACAATGCCGGCTCTGTTCCTTTGGGCAGAAGAGGGCCTGTGCGATATGCCAAGTCTTGTAGAGATTACACTGATCGCACTTTGTGGTGGAGTCCTTGGAGTACTCTTCATGGTACCACTTCGTAATGCGCTGATCGTAAAAGAGCATGAGACACTGCTTTATCCAGAGGGAACTGCTTGTGCAGACGTACTTCTGGCAGGAGAAGAAGGAGGAGCCAATGCTTCAACAGTATTCTCCGGTATGGGACTTGCGGCAGCATTTAAATTCGTTGTAGACGGACTGAAAGTACTTCCGTCTGACGTAGCATTTGCATTTAAGTCATTCAAAGGTGAGATTGGTATGGAAGTATATCCGGCACTTCTCGGTGTTGGTTATATCGTAGGGCCACAGATCGCTTCCTACATGTTTGTAGGATCTATAATCGGCTGGATGGTAATCATTCCTCTGATTTGTCTGTTCGGACCAGATACATGGCTTTATCCGGCAGATGTAGGAAAAACAATTGCTGATCTTTATGCAGCTGGCGGAGCAGCAAAAATCTGGAGTACATATGTAAAATATATCGGTGCAGGAGCAATCGCTACAGGAGGAATGATCTCCCTGATCAAATCTCTGCCACTGATCATTACAACATTCCGTGACTCTATTAAGAGCATGAAAGGTGGAAAGAATACCAATACAGCTCGTACAGCTCAGGATCTTCCAATGCAGATGATCCTGTTCGGAATCGTAGCTATGATTCTTATCATCTGGGTAGTGCCTGCAATTCCGGTAACATTACTTGGAGCAGCAATTATCGTAGTATTTGGTTTCTTCTTTGCAACTGTATCCTCCCGTATGGTAGGTCTTGTGGGAAGTTCTAACAACCCGGTTTCCGGTATGGCTATCGCTACACTTCTGATTGCTACAATGTCAATCAAAGCAAGCGGTAAGACAGGAATCGACGGTATGACAGCAGCTATTGCAATCGGATCAGTTATCTGTATCGTAGCAGCTATCGCCGGTGATACATCACAGGATCTGAAGACAGGATACCTGCTTGGTGCAACACCTAAGAAACAGCAGATGGGTGAAATTATCGGAGTTGTTGTATCCGGTCTTGCAATCGGTGGAGTTCTGTATCTTCTGAATGCAGCCTGGGGATACGGTGGAGCAGAAGTACCTGCACCACAGGCAACACTGATGAAGATGATCGTAGAGGGAATCATGGGTGGAAACCTTCCATGGAACCTGGTATTTATCGGAGTATTCTTAGCAATTGCACTTGAAATCTTAAGAGTACCGGTTATGCCATTTGCTATCGGTCTGTATCTTCCAATTTACCTGAATGCATCCATCATGATCGGTGGTGCTGTTCGTATGTTCATGGATCGTCGTAAAAATGTTGACGAGGAGACAAAGACAAAGCAGACAACAGACGGAACACTGTATTGTGCAGGTATGATCGCAGGAGAAGGACTTGTAGGAATCCTGCTTGCAATCTTCGCAGTATTTGGAATTAACGTAAGTATCGGAGAAAGTGTAAACTTTGGTAACATCGGTGGAGTTGTACTGATGGTTATCATGATCTTATGCCTTCTGAAATTCTCTCTTTGGAAAAAGAGTAAAGAGAAATAATGAAAAAGAATAAGAAAAATAAGCAGCAGATCAATTATCTTGACCTGATTCCGGTGAGACCGGAAAAACTCGGCTGGCATATAGACCGTCGGGAACGGGTTGTATTAGAAGTGAAGAATGAAGGCTTTTTCAATCGGATCGCACAGACATATTTCCGCAGACCACAGACGACGAAAGTTCATCTGGATGTGCAGGGAAGTTATCTGTGGCCGTTGATCGACGGGGAGCGGACAGTGATGGAACTGGCCGCCCTTCAGAAAGAACATTTTGGAGAAGCAGCAGAGCCGCTGTATCCAAGAATTGTGAAATATTTTCAGATTTTAGAGAGTTATCATTTTATCAGCTTTAAAAATATGGAAAAATAATTATCTGTACTGCAGATATTCGAGAAACCGCTTTACCGCAAGGGAAGCGGTTTTCTTGCTTCTAAGAGCCAGCCCTACACGGCGGTAAGCCGGAACATCTAATTCCTTTGTAAGAATGCGATAAGGGATTCGTTGCAGAATCAGTTGTGGAAGTACACTGATGCCAAGCCCCTTTTCGACCATGGACATAATTGCGTAATCATCCCATGTCATAATATGTACCTTCGGATTCAAACCACAATTACTAAAGATGTCTGTGGCATCAGAATTAGCTCCTCTGGAAAGAAGGAGAAATGGAGCAGATACCAGTTCTTGAACCGGGAATTTTTTACAGTCTGCCAGTGGATGATGTTCAGGTATAACAGCCATCAGCGGGTCAGCTTCTAAAAAAACAGTTTCCAGTTCAGGATTTATTGTCGGGAGGCGTAAAAATCCACAGTCTACCCGGCCGGAAACAATCCAATTTTCAATTTCGGCGTAATCACCAAGTAGAAGTTCAAAATCAATATTCGGAAAATCTTTCTGAAACTGTTGGATTATATTCGGCAGCCAATGTGTGGCAACACTGGAAAATGTACCAATTCGAATCAGACCAGACTGCAGGCCATGGAGCTCATCCACCTGCATCTGCAGCTTTTTGTATTCGGCACAGACATTCTGTGCGTAAGGAAGAAGTCTCAGTCCATCAGAAGTCAGACGGACACCACCCCTGCCGCGTTCCAGAAGAATTATATTCCATTCCTGTTCCAGATCTCCGATCATTCGGCTGATTCCGGACTGCGAGTAGGAGAGTGCTTCGGCAGCTTTTGTGAAACTGCCATATTCAACAGCCTTAAGAAAGGCCTGGTATTTTTGGATGTTGACGTCCATATGGGCTCCTTTCAATTTGAAAAAGTCAGGACGGTATTTGTAACAGAAGAGCTATATCATGTGTGAATTATAAAATTCACACATAGTGATAGTTTTTTAAAACAAATACCTGTGTATTTTTATCATAATGATGCGTCGCGAAGTATAGATTTGCTGTAGCGTGAGCGTGCCTTCGAGAACCTGTTTCATGGACGCGCATTATACAGTGTTTTAATCAATCTTGTATAAATATCAATGTATGAGAAAAAATCATGATACATATGAGAAAGATACGCTTTTGTAATCTGTAGCTCTATGGTAAACTAAGTGCAGATGAAATGCAAGAGAGAGCGAGGATTTTTATTATGAAACCTTATCAGAACAGAATTGTTGTTAAAGTTGGTACATCAACACTTACAAATGAGCTTGGAAAGAGTGACCTTCGTTGTTTTGACAGACTGGCATGTGTGCTGTCAGATATCCAGAATATGGGATATGAAGTGATTCTTGTATCTTCCGGTGCAATTGCAGTTGGAAGAAATAAATTAAAAATGAAGACTCAGCCGACAAGTATGCGCCACAAACAGGCAGCCGCAGCAGTTGGACAGTGCAGTATCATGTTCCTGTATGATAAGTTCTTCGGAGATTATGATAAGACGATTGGTCAGATTCTTCTGAATGCTGAAGATATTGAACAGGAAGAGAAAAAAGACAATCTGATCAATACATTTGACGCACTTTTAGAGATGGGAGCCATTCCAATTGTAAATGAGAATGACTCTGTAAGCTATACGGAGATTGAATCTAATGACCGACTTTTTGGAGACAACGATATGCTGTCTTCTGTAGTAGCGGTTCTGTGCCGCGCAAACAAATTAGTGATTTTTTCAGATATTGATGGATTCTACAATTGTGATCCAAGACTTCATCCAGATGCAAAGCTGATTGAAGAGATTGATAAGATTGACGACGAAGTGTACAAGCTTGCCGGAGGTGCGGGATCCAGACGCGGAACAGGAGGAATGCGTACAAAACTCCAGGCAGCAGCACTTGCAACTTCGCAGGGAATCGACACCATTATTACGAATGGAAAGAACCCGGCAGCACTCTATGATATTATCGAAGGAGTTCCGGTAGGTACGAAATTTAAAGCACAGTAAAAGTATGTCATGCAATTGCATGACGCGCACCTCGCAGCAAGAATGCCGAGGCATTCTTGAATGATTAAAGAAGGGAATTTGTAAAATGAAAAAATTATGTTCCATACTGCTGATCACTGCGCTCTGCGTTAGTCTGGTCGCATGTGGTTCCAAGAATAAGGAGAAGAGACAAGTGAATTCGATTATTACAACTATGGGAAATAATGCTTCATTTCCGTCTGCTGTAAATGTATTTTCTACGACAGATCTGGAAGGCAATACAGTCACCAATGATATCTTTTCACAGGCAGATTTAACAGTCGTGAATTTCTGGGGAACATTCTGCAATCCTTGTATCAATGAGATGCCGGAACTTGCAAAGTGGAATGAGGAAATGCCTGACAACGTACAGATGCTTGGAGCAATCGTAGATGTAGAAACTGTAGATTCTGACGAATATGCACTGGCACAGCAGATTGTGGAAAAAACGGGTGTAACTTATGAAAATGTTATTGCACCGGGAGCATTTGACCAGTTCATTAATAAACTGGCAGGCGTTCCGACAACAGTATTTATTGATAAAAACGGAAAAGTTGTAGGAGAAGCTATTGTAGGTGCGAAGGTAGAAGAATACAAACAGCAGGTAGCGGATTATTTGAATGAGCAGAAATAACAAGATTGCAGTGCAGGTATTAGGTTTCTGTGTGGCGGCAGTTATGATTATATATGGTGTTAGCCGGGGAGAAACAGCTATCATATTTAATAAGGCGGTGAATATCTGCCTGGAATGTATTGGGTTAGGATAAGTGATATGAAGATTAATCAGGAAATGAAACGAAAAATTGTTCAAGTAGCGGCATTTGTCTACTCGAATACATATATTGGAAATTTCGTATCAGGTCAGATTTACAAAGGAAGCTGGAAACAGTTCTGCAATCCCGGAATGAACTGTTATTCATGTCCGGCTGCAAGACTTGCCTGTCCGATTGGAGCTATGCAGGCAGTCAGTGGTTCTTTCCATTTTCAAAGAAAAAATTATGGAAATGGCTTACTTATGTAAAATATGTGTTGATGGCAGTGTTTGTCGTTATCATGCCGGTTAAAAAAAACTTGCGTCTCCTGTGGAAAATGTCATAACATATGTCCGATGGATGTAGATCCAGTGAAGAATTCCAAATCTGCAGAGTGCATACGATGTGGAAAATGTGTGGCATCATGCCCGAAAGAATCACTGGCTTTGAAGTTCGTATATGGAAAAAAGGGATAGCTTCATAAATGTCTTCAGAAAATAAGTTCAGAAAATAAAGCATCAGAAAATAAATTCGTAACAGTTCAGCCTTCCGACTGACCCAACACCCCTACCCCGGCTAAAAAATAGCCGGGGTTCCAACAAAAAGTTTCTTTAAATTTTCTATTAATCCGAGATTTCTTCTTTTTAACGTTTCTACAATAGTGAGAATCGAACAATACATTTCGTTTCCACTTTCTTTTCTAAAACCACCAGACATCTTCTGCCGATTTTTCACTTTTCGCAAATCCCTTTCGCTCATATTATTGTCAAAAGGGACTGAAAAATCGTACATAAATAAAAGATGATTAGACTTGTAGTTTTCCAATCGGTTTAACAAGGTCTTTTCATCACTTTTTGCATACTCATGCGAAGT
>NZ_ATVU01000013.1:0-95016 GCF_000420885.1 Dorea sp. AGR2135
ACAGATTAACAAACATCCGTAAAAACTATTTGAATCAGACCATATCTGAGATCGTAAATCGAAAGCCAAGATTTATTTGTATTGAAGATCTGAATGTCAGTGGAATGATGAAAAATAGACATTTATCCAAAGCAGTACAGGAACAAGGATTTTTTGGGTTTAGAAAACAGCTTGAATACAAATGCAATGATAAAGGGATCCAGCTTATTATGGCTGAACGGTTTTATCCATCATCAAAGCTTTGCAGCTGCTGTGGAAACATCAAAAAAGATTTGAAGTTATCTGACAGGGTTTATAGATGTGAATGTGGGAATATGATTGACAGAGATTTCCAGGCATCTATAAATCTTAAGGCCTATGGAGAACGATTTGCAAGCTAACACTGAAACGTTAATGCAAATATGTACGGATACGTTAGTTCGGAATTTACGCCTATGGAGAGTACAAGAACTTGTGAGTAGATAGATATTTATATCATCAAAAGCATACTCGTTGAAGTAGGAATGAAACATGGGAGTTTATAACTTTTTATAAGTTTTCAGTAACGGAAACCAATAATGACATCACTTAGTACTTTATGTTATATAGAAAAAGATGGGCAATATCTAATGCTTCACCGTACAGTGAAGAAAAATGATGTGAATAAGGATAAATGGATCGGTGTGGGCGGACATTTTGAAGCAGATGAAAGTCCGGAAGAGTGTGTGCTTCGTGAAGTGAAAGAGGAGACAGGATATACGTTGACTTCTTATCGGTTCCGTGGGATTGTGACATTTGTATCCGGAAATGGTGTGACAGAGTATATGCATCTGTTTACTGCTGATGAATTCGAAGGAAAATCCATAGCATGCGATGAAGGTGAACTGGAATGGGTGAAAAAAGAGGACGTGTTGAAACTAAATATCTGGGAAGGCGACCGGATATTTTTACGGCTTCTTGCAGATGAAGAGCCATTCTTCTCACTGAAGCTTGTCTATGATGGTCATGATACACTGGTGTCAGCAGTGTTGAATGGAAAGCCAATGGAGCTTTTTTGAGTCAGACATTCGCGAGCTGAAAGAAGAAGTGGAAGCGGTGCGCTGGATGGATTACGAGGAGTGCAGGCAGAAAGTTCATGACGGCACGATGCCGAACTGTATTTACGAAGATGAATTTCGAATGGTCGGGAAATACCTTGACAGAGTAAGTGTCGGCCGTTAAGATGAAGTCAGAGAAAATATAGTACAGACAGGCTGCACAAAGATGCAGTTATAAAAAATGAATCTGTGCAGATAATGAATAGATGAAAGGAAGGTAAGCATATATGGCAGTTGTACATGTAACAGGAGATACATTTGAACAAGAAGTATTGAAAGCAGAAGGAAAGGTACTGGTTGATTTCTGGGCCGGCTGGTGCGGACCATGTCAGATGCTGGGACCGGTTATTGAAGAAGTGGCAGTAGAAGTAGATGACGTAAAGATTTGCAAAGTGGACGTAGACCAGTGCATGGATCTTGCAAGACAGTATAAGGTTGTGTCCATTCCGATGCTTGTTGTATTTGAAAACGGAGAAGTGACAGGAAAGCAGCTTGGACTGATCAGTAAAGAAGAAGTATTACATTTAATTGGGAAATAAAAAGGAAACGGGTATACAAATGACAAGAACGGGAATTGTAAATGGAAGATTTCAGGTGCTTCACCTGAAACATATGGAGTATATTCTTGCAGCAAAGATGCACTGCGACAAATTATATATTGGAATCACGAATCCGGATGGAGCTCACACGCGGGATACGGTGCATGATGAGAACAGAGGAACGAAAGCAGGGAATCCATTGACCTATTTTGAGCGGTGTGAAATGATCCGTGGTGCAATGGAAGAATTTAATGTGCCTGCGAAAGAGTATGATTTTATTCCATTCCCGATCAGCATGCCGGAGTATATCACACAGTATACACCAAAAGAAGCAGTATACTATGTAGGAATGTTTGATGCCTGGGATGAGGAAAAGTACAAGATTTTACGAAGCCTTGACCTGGATGTGAATATTCTTTGGAGAAAAACGGAAGAAGAGAAAGGAATTACTGGATCAAAAATACGAGAGCTTATCGCCACAGATCAGGAGTGGAAACAGTTTGTTCCCAAAAGTGTGTATCATTATCTGACAGAAAATGAACTGGACAAGCGTGTAAAGCGTCTGGAACTTATGAGGATTGAAGAAAAAAAGGTCATTGAACAGATGAACATTGCAGAGGCAGTGGAACGTCTCGAAATGATGGAATCCCAGGATATGGATTAAAGGAATAGACAAAAAGTATGGCTGATAACAATTGAGAGAGATTTTTGTTATCAACCATACTTTTCTTTTAAAACATTTTTAAATTCAAGATGAAATCTAACGAATCACTGTTCCGGTCTTTCCTTCCAGCGCCTCGTTTAATTTATCGTAAGAAGTGATGAGTGCACTTCTGCCTTCTCTGCCTGCTACAAAGTTTACGGAAGCATTGAATTTCGGGAGCATGTTGTAAACTCCAAAATGTCCTTCTTCCATATATTTTTTAGCCTGATCGACTGTAATTTCGCCAAGGTCTTTTTCATCGGCACGTCCCATATGGATCTTAACTTTCTCAACACTTGTCAGAATGATCAACATATCAGCATCTGTCTCTTCTGCCATCTTACCGGCAGTCAGATCTTTTTCAATAACAGCGCTGGCTCCTTTAAGATGATTGTCCTGCTCAAGTACCGGAATTCCCCCACCGCCACATGCGATAACAACCTGATCTGCATCTAACAGGGCTTTGATCGCATCAATCTCGACAATGCTGACTGGATTCGGTGCAGATACGATTCGACGGAATCCCTTTCCCGGCTCTTCCACGATATAATTTCCCTTTTTCCGCTCCAGATTAGCTTCTTCTGCATTCAGATAACGGCCGAGAACTTTGGTTGGTGTATAGAATGCCTCATCATAAGGATCCACAACAACACTGGTAAGAATGGTACTGACTGTGCGGAAAATCCCACGGTCTAAAAGCTCTTCGCGAATGCTGTTCTGGAGATCATAACCGATATATCCCTGACTCATAGCTGAACAGATACACATAGGTGCTGCTGTATAATCTTCATGCTGCTTTGCAAACTCATTCAATGCGGTATGTATCATTCCGACCTGAGGTGCATTACTGTGTGTAATAGCTACTTGATATCCGTTCTGGATGAGATCGGCAATTACTTTCGCTGATTTTTTCACTGCCTCTAACTGTTCCGGCAATGTTGTTCCAAGTGCCCGGTGTCCCAGAGCGACAACAACTCGTTTCTTCATAGTATAGCCTCCTGCTAAAAGTATTCTACCTTTAATCATACATGAGTGGGTTAAAATTGGCAAGATTTTAAGTGATTCTTGAAGAAAAAACAATGCATAAATCCATGAAGGACCTCGACATTCTTACTGCATATATTATATTAGCTGGGAGATGGCTCCCACCTCTATAGGTGGTGAGAAACAAGCTGGTATCAGTGGTGGGAGTCAATCCCCCAGCTGATATAGCCTCCGGCAGGATTGCAGAGGTGCGCAGTAGAAGTATGTCATGCAATTGCATGACGCGCACCTCGCAGCAAGAATGCCGAGGCATTCTTGAATAAAAATATATGTGGAGGATGAATATGCGCCTGAACGATTTTCAAGGAAAAGAAGTCATCAACGCCTGTGACGGTAAAAAATTAGGCTACATTGTAGATTTTGTCTTTGACGAAAAATGTGGACAGATCGAAGCAATCATTATTCCAAAGACATCAAAGTTCTGTAACTTCTTCTGTGACGGCTCCGAATATATCATTCCTTACAAATGCATTTGCAAAATCGGACCAGATGTCATACTGGTAGAAATGCATGAGAAAAAATAAGAAAAATTTAAGAAAAAGTCCGGGAAATGGGAGTAATAGTGGTTTGACTTCTCGTACGCCACAAGATATACTAATAAGGAAAGATTAGGAAAAGGAGCGCGAAAGAATATGAAATGTCCATATTGTGGAAATCCTGACACAAAAGTAATTGATTCCAGACCTGCAGAGGACGGAAGCTCCATTCGAAGAAGACGTGCCTGCGATATATGTGGGAAGCGTTTTACAACTTATGAAAAGATAGAGACAATCCCTCTTATAATTATAAAAAAAGATAACAACAGAGAACAGTACAGCCGTCAGAAGATTGAAAACGGAATTATCCGGGCATGCTACAAGCGTCCGGTGCCGACAGAGAAGATCCAGCAGGCGGTGAACAATATAGAGACAAAGGTATTCAGTCTGGAAGAAAAGGAAATTCCGAGCAGTGTGGTCGGCGAACTTGTCATGGACGAACTGAAAGACCTGGATGAAGTAGCATATGTGAGATTTGCATCTGTATACCGTGAATTTAAAGATGTGAATACTTTTATGGACGAGCTAAAGAAGATATTAGATAAGGAAGAAAAATGAGAACATACAAATTAACAATTTCTTATGATGGCACCCGCTATCAGGGGTGGCAGAGACAGGCGACGACAGATAATACAATTCAGCATATATTAGAGTGGAGCATTGGAAAACTGGTCGGATACAGAGTCCGTGTAGATGGCTCCGGGAGAACTGACGCAGGGGTTCACGCACGTGGACAGGTTGCAAGCGTACAGCTCTCCAAGCTTTACGATGTAAAGGAATTGAAGGATTCCATTAACAGATATTTACCGGAAGATATCCGGATCATGAAAGTGGAACTGATGAAAAATGGGTTCCATGCGAGAAAAAGTGCAAAAGGCAAGAAGTACGAATATTATATTGACTGCAGAGAAAAACCAGATGTATTTTCCAGAAGATATTGCTATCATTATCCACATAAGCTGGATATCGAAGCAATGCGCGAGGCAGCAGATTATATGATCGGACCGAAGAATTTTACAAGCTTTACGGATGACAGTGAGAATAAGGATCCAGTCCGCAGGGTTACCAACATTAAAATTGTAAGTAATGGAGAAAAGCTCCGTATTACTTATTATGGAACCGGGTTTATGTATCATATGGTCCGGATTATGACAGGCACACTTCTGGAGGTCGGAACAGGAGAGCGTGAAGCCTCTATGATTCCGGTCGTCATTGCAGCAGAAGACAGAAGCCTGGCAGGATTTCTGGCACCGGCAAGGGGTCTGTTTTTAAGAAAAGTGTATTACTAATGCCGTTACTGTCAATTTTGAAAATGGAAAAAAATAGAAGACAAGAACACAGGAGACTAAAATGAAATTTATATCATGGAATGTAAATGGTATCCGTGCATGTGCCGGAAAAGGATTTATGGATTTTTTTCAGGAGACGGACGCAGACATTTTCTGCATTCAGGAGACGAAGATGCAGGAAGGACAGCTTGAACTGGACACACCGGGATATCATCAGTACTGGAATTATGCGAAGAAAAAAGGTTATTCGGGGACAGCAATATTTACCAAGCAGGAACCAATCAGCGTAAGCTACGGACTTGGAATCGAGGAGCACGACCAGGAAGGGCGTGTGATCACATTGGAGTTTGAAGATTTTTACTTTATTACCGTGTATACACCAAACTCCCAGAGCGAGCTTGCAAGACTGGATTATCGTATGAAATGGGAGGAAGATTTTCTTACATACTTGAAAAAGCTGGAAGAGACAAAGCCGGTTATTTTCTGCGGTGATCTGAATGTAGCGCACACAGAGATTGATCTGAAGAATCCAAAGACGAATCGGAAAAATGCCGGATTTACCGATGAAGAGCGTCAGAAATTCACAGAGCTTCTGAATGCCGGATTTGTAGATACATTCCGGTATTTTTATCCGGAGCAGACAGGTATCTACTCCTGGTGGTCTTACAGATTTAGTGCAAGAGCCAAGAATGCAGGTTGGAGAATTGACTATTTCTGTGTATCCGAGAGTCTGAAAGACAGACTGGAAGACGCGAAGATACTGACAGATATTATGGGATCAGATCATTGCCCGGTGGAATTGGATATAAAGTAACTTTAAATTTTAAAATGCGGTTTTGGATTTTAACTATCAAAATCGCATTTTCTCTTGAAATATAGGGATTTTGTGGGTATAATAATGTCATTAAAAAGAGGTTGAAAAATCCAATGGTGGAACAAGCTTATTGGTTTTTTGCACCTCTTTTTTCGATATCAGGAATAAAATTTCCAATATCAGATGCTTCCGGAAGAATGTATAAAAGCATCTTTCCAATGGATTTCTAAGAAAAAAACAGGAAAAAATAACAGAAACAACACATGAAAAGAGAGGATGACAGACATGAAATTTAAAGAGATTAATCCATCACCACGTACACTTATGACACCGGGACCAGTTGAAGCAGATCCTCGCGTACTTCGCGCAATGGGCGCACACATTCTCGGACAGTTCGATCCGGAATTTACAGCACTTATGAATGAGACAATGGAGATGGAGCGCTATGTGTTCCAGACACAAAATAAAATGACATATCTTGTAGATACCACATCAAGAGGAGGTCTTGAGACAGTTCTGACAGGAGCAATCTGTCCGGGAGACAAAGTTTTGATTCCTGCATTCGGACGTTTTGGATATCTGCTTGCAGAGATTCTGGAGAGATGTGGAGCAGATATCACACTTCTTGAGAGAGAATGGGGAACTGTATTCGAGCCGGAAGAGATTGAAGAGGCATTAAAGAAAGACAGCTACAAAGCCGTTGCATTTATCCACGGTGAGACTTCTACATCTATGATGCAGCCATTGAAAGAGATTGGTGAAATCTGTGAGAAATATGGTGCACTTCTGATTGTAGATGCAGTTGCAACACTTGGCGGAGCAGAGGTACACGTTGACGACTGGAAGTTATCCGCATGTATCTCCGGTACACAGAAATGTATTTCAGCACCTTCAGGTTCTGCACTGATCACATACAATGAGCAGATTGAAGAGATTGTTAAGAAGAGAAAGAAAGTAGAGAAAGGAATCCGTACAGCAGATGATGTAAATGGTTCACTTGCAGGAATCCCAAGCAACTATCTGGATCTTGCACAGCTTGAGGATTACTGGAGTCCAAGACGTCTGAACCATCATACAGAGGCTACAAGTATGCAGTATGCAGTACATGAAGCACTCCGCTGTATCGTGGACGAGACTCTGGAAGCAAGATGGGCAAGACACAGCCTTAATGACAAGGCTCTGTGTGCTGGTCTGAATGCAATGGGTCTTAGCATTTTCGGAGATATCGAGCACAAGATGCCGGTTGTAACAGCAATCAATATTCCGGAAGGAGTAGACGGAAAGGTAATCCGTGGAACACTTCTCAACGAGTTCGGAATCGAAATTGCAACATCATTCGGACCACTGGACGGCAAGATTTTAAGAATTGGTAACATGGGATATTCAAGCCAGAAGAGAAATATTCTGATACTTCTTGGTGCTCTTGAAGCAGTTATGCTTCAGAATCATGTTAAGATTGCTACAGGCGAAGGTGTGGCAGCAGCTATGGAAGTATACAAAAATGCTGAGAAATAAATAATGATATTGAAAAATATATGACAGATAAATGCCTCTTGGTGAATTGATTGCCAGAGGCATTTTTAATTGCATGTGTAATAATAATTTAATATTTATTTATACTAAAAGTATAGATAATTAAAACATAACATGTTATAATGTGACATAAGGATTTACAGGAAAGGAGCAATACAATATGCCGTTATTGAAAGAGGACATTTACACAATAAAAGATATATATGCATTACCAGCCGGAGAACGTGCAGAACTGATTGAGGGAAAAATATATGACATGGCACCGCCGTCAGCAGCTCATCAAAGAATATTAATAGCATTAAGTACAGCAATATATAATTATATTGATAGTAATAAGGGCTCTTGCGGTGTATATTTAGCGCCGTTTGCTGTTTTTCTGAATGAAGATGACAAGAATTATGTAGAGCCGGATATATCTGTGATTTGCAATCCGGATAAGTTGGACGATAAAGGGTGCAATGGGGCACCGGACTGGGTGATTGAAATTGTATCGCCAAGCAGTCAGAGAATGGATTACATGATAAAGTTGTTTAAGTACCGTACCGCAGGGGTTAGGGAATATTGGATTGTAGATTCATTGAAAAATAGAATTACTGTATATAATTTTGAAGAAGATACCATGCAGGAGTACACATTTTCAGAAGATATACCTGCAGGAATATATCAAGGCAAGCTTACAATTAATTTATCAAATATTCAGAGATAAGTGTAGAATATATGATTTACTCCGGAACATATACTGTTATAAAGGCAGATGTTCCGGAGTTTTTTCGTAGGTTGAAAATAGTAATTATATATATAAAATATCTATATGCATATGATGATTATAGAGAAAAGCAATTTGAAAAAGCTGATTATGAGTGCTAAAATATTCAAAAATACAACAAAAAAGAAAGAGGAAAAAGTATTATGAAAAGAATGAAGAAATTTGCAGCTCTTCTTCTTGTAGTAGCCATGACATTTGGTATGGTTGCCTGCAGCAGTTCAGACAAAAAAGAAGAGTCTACAAAAAAAGAAACTAAGACAGAAGAAAAAAGTACCAAAAAGCTTGATGGTACTTTGAAAGTTGTTACAACTGGAGATGCTTATCAGCCATTATTTGATAAGTTTACTGAAGAAGTTGGACCTAAAGTAGAATTTATTTCTATGTCTTCCGGAGAGGTATTATCAAAATTGAAAGCAGAAGGTGGAACGCCAGCAGCAGACCTTTGGTTTGGTGGCGGAATTGACGCATTTATGGACGCAAAAGATAATAATCTTCTTGAAAAAGTAGATTTTGATGCGGCAGATGAACTTTCACCAGACTTTAAGGATAGTGATAATTACTGGTTCTCTAAAGGTGTTACTGTAGTAGGATTTATTGTAAACAATGATATTTTAAAAGAAAAAGGACTGGAAGCTCCGAAGACATGGGATGATCTCACAAAGGAAGAGTATCAGGGAGAGGTACTGATGTCTAATCTGGCTATCTCAGGAACAAACTATGCAGTAGTAAATGCACTTCTTCAGACAAAAGGACAGGACGAAGGTTGGAAGTATTTTGAAGCACTTAATAAGAATGTAGATTATTATTCAAAACGTGGTTCAGATCCAAGTACTAAGACGGCAGCAGGAGAAGTTGGTATTGGTATCACATATATCAATGGTACACTTGATGAGTTAAAAGAACAGGCAGATGTTGATGTTATCTATCCTGAAGATGGAATGCCATATGTCCCAGAAGGTGTTGCAGCATTTGCAAATGCAGAGAACACAGAGGCAGCAAAAGCATTTATCGAGTGGTTCTTCTCTGATGATGAGAACATGAAAATGATGGCTGGTATTGACAAGAATAATACATGCCTTCTTGTAAAACCAAGCTTGAAGGGACTGGAACTGAATTTTGACGAGAGCCAGCTTATGAAAGAGGATCTGTCATTATTTGGATCAGAAAGAACAGAAATTCTTGACAAGTGGAGTACTTTGATGGGAGATAAAGGTGAACAATAGAAAACCTATAAAAAAACGGGCATCATTATATGATGCCCATTTTTATAATATATTAGATTATTTTATATTGGCAATACTGGTAGCCGGAGTATTGATATTTATTCTTTATCCGCTTCTTTGTATGGTGAAGCAGAGCTTCGCAGGAACAGAAGGATTTTCAACGGAAGTTTATAAAAGTATTTTCAGTGATAATCTGGTGTTAGTAAAAAATAGTGTATTTGTCGGAAATTTATCAGCATTTTTTTCTACGATTGCAGGACTTCTTGTAGCAATTTGTGTGTGGGCAGCTGGAAAGAAAATGGGAAAAGTCCTGGAGACAATTTTATTGATTAGTATGGTCTCCCCGCCATTTATTGCATCGCTGGCATACATTCAATTATTTGGAAGAAATGGATTGATTACAAAAGGAATTTTAGGCTTGTCATTGAATCCATATGGCTGGCTTGGGGTTGTTGTTATGCAGACTCTATTTTTTGCTTCATTAAATGCACTTATGATTCTTGGAATGCTGAAGAAAATGGACATGTCATTGGTCAGGGCATCTTTTGATTTAGGAGCATCATCGGGCTACACTTTATGGAGAATAGTAGTACCGTTGTTGCGCCCAATACTTTTAAGTTGTTATTTGCTTTCCTTTATCCGCTCAATTGCTGATTTTGGAACTCCAGTAGTAATTGGAGGCCGCTTTGAAACAGTTTCAACAGAAATATATATGCAGGTCATTGGCTATTCTAGATTGGACAAAAGTGCTGCGCTTAATGTATTGCTTCTTGTTCCTACAATTATTGTATTTGTATTATACCGTTATTTGATGAAGAAAAATGAAAAAGTTATTGATGGAAATAGCAATAAGACGATTGAGGCTGGAAATACTTTCAGACTACGAGGTATGTCGGCAATTGTTGTATGGCTGGGAGCAGGTTTCTTTTTTGTTATGATGGCGCTGGAATATGGATCTATTTTCTTGAATAGTTTCAGTAGAAATCTGCGAGGCAAAATTACATTTACAACCATGTATTTAAAAGCATTGCTTGAACGAGATATGGACACTTTTGTACGAAGTGTGGAATATGCGTTGATTGTTGCAATAGTAGGAAGTGTGATTGGAATGTTGCTTTCTTACTATATTGAAAGAAGAAAAATAAAATTAGGAGGAGTGCTAGATTTTATTATTACATTACCATATATGCTTCCGGGAAGTTGCTTTGGAATTGGTTATATTCTTGCATTCAATCATAGTCCGTTAAAGTTTACCGGAACAGCAGCTATTGTTGTGTTAAATATGATTTATAAGCAGATGTCCATTACAACAAAGGCTTCGTTTTCTTCACTGCAACAAATCAGCATAGAACTTGATGCTGCAGCAAGAGATCTTGGGGCAAACAAATTTTTGGTGATGAAAGATGTAATTCTTCCTAATATGAAACAAGCTTTTGCAACAGGATTTATTAATAATTTTACAAGTGCAATGGTTACGGCAGGTGCTGTAATCTTTCTGGTGACACCAGGACAAAAGATTGCTGTATTTACATTATTTGACTGTATTAATACAGGGCGATATGGCGAAGCATCAATGATTGCAACATTTATTATTGCTATTACAATTACTGTAAATGTGATATTTTCAATACTTGTTGCTTGGAAAGGAAGAAGAAAACGTGTATTTAGAACTGAAAAATGTAAGTAAAAGTTTTGGTGAAAAAGAAGTAGTAAAAGATTTATCACTTTCGCTTCCTAAAGGAGAGCTGTTATGTTTGTTAGGAGCATCAGGTTGTGGAAAGACGACAACGCTTAAAATGATTAGTGGTTTCTTAAAGGCGGATAAGGGGCAGATTTTGATTGATGGACATGATATTACTGAACTAGATCCAGAAAAGCGCCCAGTATCAACTGTTTTCCAGTCATATGCATTATTTCCGCATATGACGGTTTTGGAAAATGTAATATATGGATTAAAATTTCAGGGAATTAAAAAAAAGAAAGCCAGAGAAATGGGGATGGAGTATTTGAAAATCGTGGATATGGAAGAATATGCAGGATTTTCAATTGGCGAAATATCTGGTGGACAACAGCAAAGAGTTGCATTAGTCAGATCGTTAATTACAAAGCCGAAGGTACTTCTTTTAGACGAGCCACTTAGTAATTTGGATGCGAAACTTCGAGTCAAGATGCGTGAAGAAATTCGGGAAATTCAAAAAAAGTATGAGATTACAATGGTTTTTGTAACCCATGACCAAGAAGAAGCAATGGTACTTGGTGACAAGATTGCTATTATGGATCAGGGTAAACTTGTCCAAATCGGAAGACCGGAAGAAGTGTATTTGCATCCACAAAATGATTTCGCAAGAGATTTCTTGGGAATATCGAATCAGTTTACCGATATGCGAGGAAACCATATATGTTGTAGACCAGAAGAACTCGAATTTGTGGATAATGGTACTGTAAAAGGAATTGTAAAGCAGGAAGAGTTTTTAGGATTTTACCGACAATATTGTGTTGAAACAGAAACCCATGAAACCATCATTGTAAGAACGGATAGAGGGGTAAAAAAGGAAGTAGGAAAAGAAATTCAGCTTCAAGTTAAATAGAAGATTAAAAAGGATATAATTTATCAAAAAATAAAGATTCTTATAGAAGAATATATGATTTACTCCGGAACATATACTGTTATAAAGGCAGATGTTCCGGAGTTTTTTATGAGAAAGTTAATAAAACTTGAGAAAATAAGTATCAATTGCAAGCGTATTCAAAAGAAATGGAATAAGAAATGGTTGACTCGTGGGATTTTTACATGTGTGGTTGCAGTAGCATTGATAGGTTCATGTAGGTACATATCAGGAATTGTCAAGGTTTCAAGCAATGTCAATGGGAAAGAACTTCCGATTTACTGTGTCCAGACTGATGAAAAGAAGGTTGCGCTCTCATTTGATGCGGCATGTGCTGGTTGTTGATTGCGCAAATATGGTATGTATTCCCCAGTATATATGGGGAGTAGAAATGTATTGAGATTAGATAGCCTTTTTCTCCAAGTCCTCACAGTAAACGCTTGAAAATAAATGTTCCAGCTCATTTCCGAAGTTGTATGAGATTTTAAGTTTGCGGTTTTCATAAACTGTTATCTGGTCTATCATTTCCACAATAATATCTCTGTCTAATTCTTCAATGTCTTTCAGTTCCAACAACCGCCTTAACCACGGTGTTTCAAAAACATCTTCTGTTACATTTTCTTTTTTCTTTTCTTCCAGCGTTTCAATCTGTTTGGAGTAAAGCTTTTCTTTTTGTTGATAGTCCTCTCGATAAGAAAGAAATTCTTCTTTAGAAATCAGTTCGTCTTTGTAATCTTCATAAATTGACTTTTTCAGCTTCTTCACTCTTTCAAGCTCTGTTTTTAACTTTGTCAGTTCTATGTCGGTTGATTTTCTGATTTTTGTTGCTGTGAAAGATTGTGATTTTACAAGTTCCTGCAAATTCTCTACATTGCGGATAATCTGCTTTAAATCTCCCAGCACAATATCATTCAATACTTGAAACGGGAGCGTATGCGGAGTGCAATAATCTTTTCCACTTCTTTTGTAAGTTCCACAATAAAATGAATAGGACTTGCTTCCGTCAGCACGTCGCCAGAAATTTTTCATCATTGCCCGACCACAATCGCCACACTTGATAAAACCTGCAAAGATATTTTTATTTGTTTCCAAGTCAATATCCCTATGCTTTTTCGTCAGCAGTTTTTGTACCTTATCCCACAGTTGACGGTCTATAATCGGCTCATGTGTATTTTCAACCCTTATCCAGTTTTCTTTCTCAACTGGACGCTGTTTGCTTCTCATACGCTGATGTTTCTTTCCTTGTACCATATTTCCAATATAAAGCTCATTTTGTAACATCACTTTAATCGTGGAATACGTCCAATAAGAAGTTTTCTCTAAACGGTTGCAATTTTTGTAGTTTTCGCCGTTGAGCTTTTTATATTCCGACGGACAAAGGATACCCTCTGCATTTAGTATTTTGGCAATGCTTTGTTTTCCTACTCCTTGTGCATACATAGTAAACACTCTTTTTACAACTTCGGACGCATATTCATCAATTACAAGTTTATTTTTATTTGCAGGAGATTTCTTATAACCATAACTTGTGAAAGCTCCGATAAATTCTCCTGCTTTCTGCTTTGATTTTACAGTCGCTTGAACTTTATTAGAAATATCTCTGGCATACTGTTCGTTGAATATATTTTTAATAGGAAGTAACATATCGTATGCCTGCTTCATACTATCAATATTATCTGTTACAGAAATAAAACGAACATTAAGCTCTGGAAATATTCTTTCCAAATATCGCCCCGTATCAATGTAATCTCGTCCGAAACGGGAAAGGTCTTTTACAACAACGCAATTTACCTTGTTATCTTCAATATCAGCAATCATTCTATGAAAGTCTGGTCTATTGAAATTCGTTCCCGTAAAACCGTCGTCAATGTAAACATCATATAAGATAAAGTCATCATGCTTGTTCACATATTCTGTTAAAAGTTTTCTCTGATTTCCTACACTATCGCTTTCTTCCTTATCTCCGTCCTCTCGTGATAATCTGATATAAATAGCTACGTTAAATAAGTTTGACCCTTTTTGATAAATCATTTTTCTACCTATTCAACTGCCGTACCTATGATAATATTATACCATAAAGTACGGCTTCTTTCCATTGTTTTCAAAGGTTTTGCCCTCTTGATATGCCTTTTTTTACATGAGATTTCACGATACGGACAAGTAATTCTTCTACGGAAAATTTACCTAAAAATTCCCGTTCCACGATATATTGTGCAGGTTCTTTTTTAGCCAAGTTATCAACCCCCTTAACCAGCTATCTATTCTCAACATACGCACATAGGCTTATCCAATATGCGTATTTTTCACAATGTTATAGAAGCAGACAGACGGCTTTGGAAAGCTCCGTTAGTATCTCAACTATTCCCATTCTTGTGGGCAGAACCGCACCATGCGGACGTATCATTATTCTGTGAAGATAGGTCATGGCAAAACGACTTTTCCAACAGTCGCTCTCGGATCACTATACGGGTCGCTCGCTTTCTTTTGGAAAGGTCGTGGCGTACAGTCCCCGTGGCTCGCTATCTCACAAACGTATCCAGAAACAGGACTGTGGCGAAAGCGTGTTGCTTTCATGTATAAGCAGAGGCAGAGCAGGAAAGAGGGGATTGAACAAATCATGCTCTGCGGTTACTGCTTGTTATTTTTCGGTTTCTAAAGGAATATCAAAGTCCAAAATCATTTTGATAAGTGCTTCTCTGATACGTCCTTTTAATTCCATGTCTACGACTATGCAGACATTACCATATTTGTCGTAGAACGGACGCAAACAACATTTTGATATGTACGGGTCATACAATGCCAGTATCTTTTCAATCGAATTTACGTTGCCGTCCACAGCCGACGAGATAAGGTAAAATGACGGGCGTGTGTTATTCATCATTCATGTTCTCCTTTAATTTTTTCTTGATTTCTTCAAGTGAGTTCTTCCTACTGCGGAACGACGTTGAACGGTTAATCTTTAATTTTTTACCGATTTCTGTATCACTCATATCTAAGAAGAAATACATCAATAAGATTTCTCTGTCTTTTACAGGCAGATACTTAATTGCTTCTGCTAAATCATCATCAAGGACACGAACCTCAATACCACATACATCAAAGGCGGTATAATCGCTTTCGTATTCGTCCCAGACTGCCAGCTTTTCCACGACGATTTCCGGAAGTTCACAATAAGAAATTTCCTTATTTCTTCGCCGCTTTAATTCTTTGCGATAATTACGGACAATGCCTTTCACTACACGTTTGAGCTTGCAGTCAAATTGACATTGTATTGTCTTTTGGAAGTCCGACGGTTTCATATCATCACACCCCCTTTCCGCTATGACGTGAAAAGTGTTTATCCCTCTTTCCGCACCATATCTGTACAGCAAGGTGTGATTTGTTGCATGAATTTGAAAAAAAGTGAAAAAATTTTTTCGGGTACAAAAAAAAGCCCGCACAAAACATATAGTCTGTACGAGCTATTAAAGCTGTGAGATATTCAGTTGTTAATAAAATGCTGTTAGGTAGTGTATAAGTATATAAGATTATGTGGTGCTAGAATATAAATAGTACAAGTCAAAATGAGAATTCCTTATACAGTATTTCATGGTATGATGTATGTATGCACTGAAGGAGGATCTCATTATGGCAAAGCACTATGATAAACAATTTAAAATTGATGCGGTTCAATATTACCATGACCACAAGGAGTTGGGATTGATAGGTTGTGCTTCAAATCTTGGTATCAGTCACCAATCTCTGTCTCGTTGGCAGAAAGAACTTCGAGAAACAGGCGATATTGAAAGCCGTGGCTCTGGTAATTATGCTTCTGATGAGGCAAAAGAAATCGCACGGTTAAAACGCGAATTACGGGATGCACAAGATGCACTTGATGTATTAAAAAAAGCCATCAACATTCTGGGAAAATGACAGAAGCCATTTATCTCGAAGTTGCTGAGAAGGCAGAAAACGCCCACAAGGCTCGACGCCAGGTTTCTGTCTCCGGAATGTTGAAATATCTTGGCGTTTCCCGTTCTGGCTATCATGCGTGGATGAAACGTGTTCCTTCGAACACAGCCAAACGTCGTGAAGCTGTGAAAGCTCGCATTAAGGATATTTATGATGAATCCAAACAGAATTATGGTGCTCCGAAAATCACCAGGAAGTTACGTGAATCAGGAGAAATCATTTCTGAGCGAACAGTTGGTAAATATATGAAACAACTGGGTATTAAAGCCCAGTGGATCAAACCATGGACAATCACCACAAAAGATTCTGACTTCAGTAGTAAATTACAAAATATCCTTGATGAGCAATTCAATCCAGAACGTCCGAACGCCGTTTGGTGTTCTGATATTACCTATATTTGGACAATAGACGGATTTGTCTATTTGACCAGCATTATGGATTTATATTCCAGGAAAATCATTGCGTGGACACTTTCAAAAAGTTTGGAAGTATCCTGCGTGATTGAAACTATAAATAAAGCAAAAGCAAGACGCAACATTGAAGAGCCTTTAATTTTGCATTCAGACCGTGGCAGCCAATATGTATCCAAAGAATACAGACGTGTTACCGCCGATATGCAATGCAGCTATTCTAAAAAGGCTTATCCATGGGATAATGCATGTATTGAATCGTTCCATTCTTTGATTAAGCGCGAATGGTTGAATCGTTTTAAAATTCGTGATTACGATCATGCATATCGACTGGTATTCGAATATTTGGAAGCATTTTATAATACAAAGCGAATTCATAGTCATTGCAATTACATGTCGCCGAATGAATACGAAGAACTGTATTATAAGTTCCAGCGGGACGAATTAACCTTAGTAAGTTAAGATGAGGAAAACCTCATTTTAACTTGTACTAAATCTTGACATAGGACCAATGCTTAAAACTTTCCATAATACAAGCCCCCTTACAGCACTTAATTTTTATTACACTTTTGTCTTTTTTGTAATCTTGTAAATATATTCTTCTGGCGTAGGGCGTTTATTTCCAAAATACTTTTTGAAATTTGCCTGCACCGCTGGGTCTGTACTGTTCATAGCTTCATCAATCGTCGCTTCAATATCCGCACGAACATCAGCCAATGATACACCGCCAGCTTTTGCACCAGCTTTCAATGCTTTTTTAATATCACGTTTTTTTAATCCTATCATAATAATCCTCTATATTCACTTTTCCTCGTCTACAAATTCAAATAATTCTTCGACAGTTACATGAAATACTTTGGCTATATCCATAGCTAGTTTTAATGACGGATTATATCTTCCACCCTCAAGATGTACAATAGTTTCTCGCCTTGCGGAAACAAGTTCAGCTAATTCATTTTGCTTTAGTCCTGCTTTTTCCCTATATTCTTTGATTTTTGTTTTTAACATAAGCAATTACATTCCTTTCTTGTCAATAACAGTAAAAATAATTGCTCTTATAATCGCCAATAATACAATGCCTCCAACAACAAAATATCCTGCAATAATTCCTGCAAAATCGGCAAACACGCAAGCAAGAGTAGCAATCGTCATTAGCACAAAGGCAACTTTTAAACAAATAGAGTCAGTTGTCTTTAAGTTTTCAAGACCAAACTCGTCAAATATGTCATTTTTCTTTGCGTAAGAGATTTGCCACAAAACAAGTCCGCCTGCAAGTACAAGGGTAGAAGCATGAATATATCTAAAAATAGGATTATACCCATCTACTGTACATAACCAGTAATAAATTAAAAGTAATACTGCTGGTGTGATTTTAAAAAACATCCATGCTCTTAAATTTGTTTCTTTTTTCTTAGTTTTCATAGTTAATACCTCCGTGTGAATTATTTCTAACTTTGATGTTATAAATATATCACTCAGCTAAACAGAAGTCAATAGAAAATGTGAAATATTTTTAACTTTCTTTTATCCCACAATCTTCCAGTTACTATCCTTATGTAGCACAAGCTCATACTGTGAAACTAAAGTTGCTTTTGTCTGATTATCAAGGAATTTCACAGCTACCTTGACTTTCACATTGTCCCCGTCCTTTGTAAAGATAGGGTTTACCAGTTCAGAATAAAGGTAGTCCCTGCCGATAGGTTCAAGGACATTTCCTGCCACATAGTAAGCAAGTTCCTTTTCCGTTGCGGTCGGGTAGAGCTTAAAGAATGTTTCCAGAAATGCGGTAGCGTCATTGAAGGTATCAGCGTCTACACTTGCGTCTGCTTCTGGTGTCTTTGGCTCATAATCTGATTTTTCGATTGCTGGTGCAAGGGTAGGGTTCTGAACGATTACCATATCCCCGTCAGCATCCACATGGACTTTTACCGTATAGGTTGCCTTGACATTGCTTATCTGTTCTCCCTCTTTTATCTGCTGATCTACTTCGTAGGTAGCAGAAAAAGTGTCCGTTCCCGATTGCTCAATATGCCATACAATCACATCTGTAACTGTGGAGCTGGTCGGTATATCCGTTCTGATTGTATCCACATTCAAGTCTTGCAATTCCTTTGTCAGATAACCGCTGATTGCTTGCGTCCTTGCTTCAATCGCTTCTTTGCTGTTATTCCATGTGTAATAAGACTTCGCAAAGTTCTTCACGAAATTTTCTATCCCGTTGGTGTCCTGCAAGCGAAGCTCAATGATTTCTTTTTCATGGGTGGTGTGCTGGTCGATAGCGGTAAAATTCTTATACACCCCGAAACTCACGCTTGCGATAAGCACCACCCACAACGCAATCACGGTTTTCTTATGTGTGCCTACCTTGACAGTACGCACCTTTTTTTCTTTGACATTTTCAGTCGATTTCTTATTCTTCTTAAACATATTTTTCAAGTCCTTTCTATTGTTTTACTCGTCCTGCACCGATTAAGTGCTGTTGCCAATAACTACTGCTTAGGTCTGCATATCCTATCGGGTCGCCTGCATGGTACATCTGGTTATTCCCTACATAAATTGCAACGTGCGTTACATAAGTACCAGCGTTATAGGTAGAATGGAAAAACACCAAGTCCCCCGCCTTTGCCTGCGAAAGTGGAAGATGTTGGGTAGCGTCATACTGGGCTTGTGCCGTTCTCGGTAAGGAGATACCAGCTTTTCCATAACACCATTGCGTCAGTCCCGAACAGTCAAAAGAAGTGTTGGGATTGCTACCGCCATACACATATTTCCAGCCTTGATATTTTAACGCTTCATTCATTACCTTTTGTGCCAGCTCTCCCGATACCTGCGGAACAGTCAAATACTGATTGACTAATTCGACGTAAAATTGATTGCCATACTGATACCGCCAACCCCCGTTCTTCGCAACGGCTATCGGGTTGGTGTAGGTTACTTTCTTTCCACCCGATTTTTCACGGGCGAAGCTCTCTGCAAGATTGTATGTATGTTTCTTTCCTTTTCCTGCCACATATCCCACATAGCCACCGCCATAGTTATAGGACTGTATCGCTACATTCAAATCGTCGATACCTTGATTTTTGCAGGAAGAAAGCAGGGACGCAAAATACTTACACCCCTGCTTGATTGAGCTTTCCGTATCTAAAGAGTTAGGCGGTAAACCAAGACTTTCTGAACTTTGCATGACATCTTCTGCCGTACCGCCACTTTCTACTTGAATGATAGCCAGTAGCACATTGACATACTCGGAGATACCGTTTTCTCTGGCGTATTTTTCCACCATAGGCTGATGTTTCAAGACTTCTGCGGATAAATTCATACCCGCAATGCCAGAAGAAAAGTTGCTGTTCTCGTCGTCGCTGTCCGCACTAATCAACACCCCAAAGAAAAGCACCAGAGAAAAGAGGATAGGAAACAGACTGCCGATAATAGCGATATGTTTCAGTTTCATTTTTTCTTCTGTCCTTTCTTCGTTACAAGACTACGGTTCTTTTCGGTATGTTCTGTTGTACGCTTTGATTGTTCAAAGGTCTGTGTCTTTGTAGTACGCTCTGCTTTGTAATTCTGGCGTGTTTCCTGCGATACCACTTTTTCTACATTCTGCCTATGTACTTGCTGTGCAGGCTGGGTCGCTTTTCTATCAGAAGCACCAGAAGATAACGGACGCTCTTTGATAACATTTGTCTTGACTGGCTCACTTATCTTTGAAGTGGTCGCTGTGGCAGGGCGTTTCACTTCCTGCATTTTTTCCACACTCGGCTTTGGAATGGTTGAAGCTGTGGCTGGTCGCTCATGGGGACGGGTAGCTCCCGTTGTCGCTGATCCGTCAGCCTTTCGCTGTGCCTGCCTTGCTTCTTGTGCCTTTTGAAGCTCCATACGCTTGTCAGCGATATTTTGTCTATGCTGTTCCTGCCTTTCCAAGCGTCCCGTCTGTCTGGACTGCTGTTCCTGCACCATGCCACGCTTGAAGTCGGACACGCTGGACTTTGCTTTTTCCTTTGCGGAATACACCGCATAAGCGGTCTGTGTCGGCATATCCTTGATGTTTTCTTTGACAGCGTTAGCCTTGTCCTTGACTTTATTTTTCGTATCTAAGACAGCACCGACCTTTGAGCCTGCACGCTGTCCCATGCTGGAAGTGGTATTGCCCCGATTTTCTTTAGAAGCCGTATTTTTTCTTTCTGCCCGTTTGCCAGCAACGGTACTTCCAACCACCGCACCAGCCACACCGCCCGAAATACCGCCAGCACTTACCGCCCTTGCAATACGGTGTTCCATACGCCTAGCTCTATGACGCATAAACAGATACGGTCTGCGGAATATGCGTCGTCCCATGCTCTGACTGTCGTTAGCATTAAGTGAGAACATACTCATTAAATCGCCCAGCTTCATATAAATACCAGCGAAACACACTATCTGCAAGAACGCCACCATGAAAAACGGGTAATCTGTGGAGATGTTATAAAACATACTGGAAATGCTGAACGCCACCGTTACAATGAGCGTTATTCCTGCCCGTGTCATTATGGTATTAAATACCCTCACGATTGCCTGCTTTGCCATGCTTTCATAGCTCGGTATCATGGAAAGTAGAAAGCTGATAGGTAAAAACATTGCAAAAATAATAAAAAGTATCTGGCTGAACAACATCATGCCCGTAAGCAAGAATACAAATATCGTGATACCTAAGTTGAAGAACAGCAGGAAGAACACCATACCTAAACGGTTTACCACCTGTGGTATCGTCAGATTGTTGTTGTCGTTGTCCTCGATTTCTGTTTTCACGACTTCCTCTCTGGTCTTTCCGTCCTCGTCCTCTGGGCTTGCCGATACGAGAGCTTCCACACGGTCTGTCCCGATTTCCTCTGCGTTGCTGTTCCCGAATTGCAGAAGTAGCCACGGCTGTTCCACTTGAATAGAAAATAGGCTGTCCCGTATCAAGTCCACGCTGTCCTTGCCCACGCTGTCAGAATTGGGGAGCATGATTTTTGTTCCCAAGTCAAGTGAAGCGGTACTGATGTCTGATGAAAATTCATTTATCTTCTTGATATAGTCGGGAGCGTAGGCAATAAAGGAAGCGGACAGCACGAACACCACCACAAAGTTGATAACAGCGTGAAGTGCCTTGCTGGTTTCCCGTTTTATCAGTCCCGTATAGGCTACATAAAGCCCCACCACCAAGATAATGAGAAGCAGGAAACCGACATAGAAGCCCGTAGAAGAAAAGCCGTTCTGTGTTACGCCTGCTAAGGTCTGTATGCTCTTTCCGATACTGTCTGCCATATCGTTAATAAAATCAAGTTTATAGGCTTCCTGCACCACATAACCCGTTGCATTGCTTAAATAAAGGCTTATCGTCCAGACAAAGTTGGTAATACAGTAAAGCCCGTACTGCACCGATTTTCCAATCCCGTCCAGCCAGTTCCACGGCAACCATGACCAGCTATTATCTACATAAAAATCAAGCTGGTAGTTAGACAGCGGATATTTTGAGTAAAGATTTTCTGCGTTTATGGTATCGTCCACAAGCCCCGTCGCATGAGCCACCGTCCCCAGAAGTGAAAGCAGGATAAGGGAGAGTGCCACGACAAACAGAGCCATTTTGAGAAAGTGGAAAATCTTCTTTTTTGTGAACGCACCTTTTATCCTTTCTTTCATCACTCCACCTCATTTCTCTGTACGGGCGGTCTGGTATCAAAGGCGTGTAGCAGTTCTTCAAAGACTGGGTGTATCTGCACCACACCGACACGCCCGTATAAGTCCTGCAATAAGCATTGTCCGTTCTCCAAATCACGCAAGCGTTTCTGGTTGTTCTCGTCGTCCTTGTCGATACCGAAAAATTCTAAGGTCTGCTTTATCTCGTTAATATCCGTGCTTCTAAAGGCAAACTTCAAACCGATATTGTTTTTCAGACTTTCCTTTGACACGTCCCCAGAGGATTGTGTAACAAAATATACGCCTGCCTGCATAGCCCGTCCAGCACGCACCAGCTTATTTGATAAGGTTTCTCCTTGTGCCACATTTAAAAACGCCCACGCTTCGTCTAAATCGACAATCTTAAAAATACTTCTGTTCGAATGGATAAAATCAAGGGCAAAGGTACTAATCACAATCAGCATAGACACAGACAACAATTCAATGGTCGTGTATTCCTCAAAGGTCGTGTCCTTATCTGGCAACACAAGGTCGGCTACTTGAATGATGTTGAGCTGATTATCCAGACTGATAGCATTTTCTACCGTACCGTCTGAAAACAGCAGGTGTGCAAAATCGTAGTCCGTGAAGCTGTCGATATGGTCTGCGATATTTCTTGATACTAGCGTATCTTCACGGCGTAGCTCGTCTATCACATGGAGCAAGCCCCGACTGTCGCTTTGGGTAACGGAGCGAACCGCTTTACGAAGTACGGGGAATTTTTCGCCGTCCCTAGAAGAAATACCCGTAAGGAATGTTAAGATGTCGATTGCCAGACTTTCAGCGTCTTTTTCATTCTTCATAATCACAAACGGGTCAAGAAGTCCTGCATTGTCCTTGTCGCTGGTAAGATTTACGATATTGATTTCATGGGCGATTTCTGGGAGCGTTTCTTTCCAGTTGCCACGCTCTGATTTTGGGTCTAAGATAACCGCTTGTCCCCCAAAGAGAACCGAATAATACACCAGAAGATTATTGCAGAACGACTTACCACCGCCAAGCGAACCGACAAAAGCAGAAGCTAAAGCGTTGGTAACTGTACCTTTTACACCCTGCGAAGCTAAAGACGGTTGCAGGTACACATTTCTTCCCGTATCAACGGAATATCCCATATAGATACCCGTAGTTTCTCCTAACTGCTGGGTCGCTCCAAAGCCCAGCCCAGCCAAGAAGTCTGATTTTACATACTGCACATAATCATTGATATATCGCTTGCTGGCTGGAAGAAATTCAGAATGAAGCCCCAGCATATCCCCAGCAGGACGCACCAGCTTTACATTGAGGTCGTCGTAAAAGTCTTTGACTTCATCACAACGGCGTTTTAATTCGTCCAAATCATCAGCCGATACACGCACTACATAAGAGAGCTTATACATACTTTCTTTGCTCTGGTCTAAGTCTGTTTCCAGCTCGTCCACGCTGTCTAATGCGTCCACCACATTTGAACTGGTTTCACTTCCAGCTTGATAAGCGTGATTGTCAAGGTCTTTCAATTCCTTTTTCTTATTTCTTACGGTGGTAAGTGCTTTTCGGTTCTCCACGATTTCTACATTCATAGAAGTATCAACGGGGAATGTGAATTGCTGTTGCTGAAAATAGAAGATTTCACTTGACGGAAAATCAAGCTCGCCTACAATCGCATTGACGGTAAAGTAGGACACATAGCTTTCCTTGTCCTCATGTTCCAAGCGTAAATACCTTTGGCTTTCCTCAATCACACATCTTGTCGGACGGATAAGGTCGTAGTATTTTATCTGCGTTTCTCTCCTCAATTTCTTCTTTGGTAACTGATACTCATAATCTTCATAAGCGACACCGTCCCTACCGTAAAGATGTTCTATGAGATACCCGAAGTCGTTTGTTTCCAAGCGTCGCACCTTAAAGCGACGGGAGATTTTATTTTCCAGTAACTTTTCCATTTTCATGTAACGGTTGATTTCATCATTCGGCATGGAAACAAAATCATTCATCAGCGTGTGGTTCACTTCATGGAGAAATTCCGTGAACGTCAGCCACGCCGATTTTTTGATGTTCTTCAGATTGAGCTGTTCTTCCGTAACCATGAGCTTAAAGCCAAGAAAAAAGCGGTAGTCCACTTGATTATCCCCAATCATAGATACTAACGCTTCGGTCTGTTCGTCTATCTTCTGGTAGGCAACTTCCTTTAATTTTCCCGTTACCAGTTTCTTTGACTGCTCCTGCATACTTCGTATTGAGCTTTCTGTGGCAATCTGCAACGCATGAATTTTACCCTCACGGGACTGTGCAATGAGCTGTCGAAAGCTGTCATGCACGATAAATTTCTGCTCTGCGGATAAGAAAGAATAGTTGTACGGTATCAGCTCATAATAGGCAAACACCTCATTGTCCTTGTTCCAGACAAGGTTATTGTCAATATATTTTATCGGGAACATAGTTCACACTCCTTACTGCCGTGATTGTTTCATTGAGTATCTGCTTATGCAGTTTTACGGCTTTTCCTGCATAAGTGATTTTCGGTCGCAGGGCATAGGTTATCTGTGATTTCAAAAAGCTGTACGGCTTCTTTCCGTCAAAGGTTTTCTGCGACATAAACCAAGTGAGAGCAACGGGAATACCGAAGTATTTGAGAAATGCTCCCTCAATCATGGAAAGTGGGGGAATATCCCCAAACAGAATGATGATAAATTCCGTAATCACAAACCATGTAATCTGTGTAAAAGTAACGGGAAAGGGTAAGTTAAAGTCATTGATTGCATACAAGACTTTTTCCACGTTCCAGATACCCGTATAAGATTTAATCTTTTTCAAGTTCTTTCAGCTCCTTTCGTAAGCTCTTCAAAGAGAAAAGGACAGCCATGTTTCAGACTGTCCCTTAAAAGAGAAATACGCTGTCAGTAGCAACCATGCTTGTCGCTGATCTTCCAGCGTTAATATGGTATCTCGCACATACCTCGGCTTGTTTCAATAAAGCAACCGCCCATATCCAAATCTCGCCCGTAGGCTTCATAGTCAATGTAGTTCTGTAAGCTGGGTGGAATGTCCCCAAGTGCCTGCAATTCGTCTATGTAGTAATAGGCAACGTCTGTCATAGTTTCACAGTCGGGATAATAATAAATGTCGTCCTTGTGTTCCACGACTTCTTCCAGCGTCCCGTAGTGACTGATAAATTCGTCCAGACATTCTACGATATAGTCGGGAAGTTCCTCTATCATTTCATACATAGAGTTCAGTTCTTCAATGGAAACATACTCGCCAATCGCAATGGGAAAGTTATCGGTATCATGGATTGCGTATTCCTCATACTGTTCATTCAAGCCGATTTTTTCTTTCACATCTTCCCCGTCAATAGGAAATGTGAACCAAGCACCAACTAAATAGCCCTCATTGTATTTGCCAAGATTAGCAATGTAAACCGCCATATCATCAATCATAAACACCACCTCATTTCTTACTCTGGCAGTTCAAAGATACCGTGTTCTGTTACTAAAAATTTCCCGTGTTCCTGCAAGTGAGAAGCATAGGCTTCAAAGTCAAAGTAATATTCTTGACATTCCTCGGATAAATGCTTAAATGTCGGGTCGTTCATCAACTTTTGCCTTGCAACATCAATCATGCTTTTGCAGTCGGGATAAACCGTAATCACGTTCCTGCAAATATAAAGTGCTTCTAAATTCTCAAACACCGTAAGTAGTGATACATATTCTTCCTGCATATCACTTGAAAGCTGGCGGTACATAAAATCTAATTCGTTGAGCTGGTACACGCTGGTATGTTCGTGGACTTCATCAGCATAAGGCAACACCTTTTCGATAATACGATAATTCCCACTTTCTGCACCGATACCTAACTTTTCTTCAAACTCGGCAACATCTATCGGCAGTTCAAACCAGTATGATATTGTTTCCTCGCCAGTTGTTCCTCTCGTTTCCACCAGCACCCTTGTTTCCTGCATTGTTCCTCACGTCCTTTCTGTTGTTTCATCACATCTTTTATGGTCTGGTACGACATACCAAACACATACTTTGAGAAATCTTCTAACTGTCTTTCTTCATAGTCGGCAGGGTTCAGCCGTTTCATTTCATGCCATACCTTACGCTTGTAAGAGGGCAGGTCAGAAATATAATCACAGCCGACTTTTGACTGCATATCCTTAAAAATATCGCTCATTTCATCACTCCAATCTGAAATTTTGGTAAGAAAAAAGCAGTCAATCCTAAGACTAACTGCTTTGTGTATATGGATATAATTTGATTAAGTTTTAAAACCAGTTTGTTTTTTCATCTCTAAATTGAGGGTTATCGCTGTGCTGATATGGATTGTAGTTATTCAGATTGCAACCATATTCTTTTAATGATTTGATTTTGTTATCTTCTGTCCATTCAATTAAGGAAATACCGTCAAATTTTTCAACATTTCCCGTATTCATTTCATTTTTAAAATACCATTCTACGACAGTTTGATTTTCTTTATGAAAGAACTGTTTAATATCCCAAATAATGACTTTACCACGGGTATTCCATTCATTAAACCAATGTTTTACTGTTTTTAGATTTTCATATTTAGGACACCAGCTTTCCGTATAAACAACATCTTCTGTAAAAATTTTATCCATTCCTAAATCTTGCTGTTTCAGCCACATATCAAACCATAAACGAATGATTTTTTCTCTCTCACTCATAATAGAACACCTCAATCCCTAAGACTAAATGCTTTGTGTATGGATATGAAATCGTAAAACTGAAATTTTGCGATTACCTATTCAAATAATATTTATCAGTTTTTGTTCTAATTAAAATCTTATCTTTTACCAATTTGTCATTTAATTTTGAAAAAGCATTAGGATTAAATACACCTATTTCTTCTAATGTTTTTGCAGTTTCTTCTGATATTGCACCATTTTGTTCTAGTTTCTTTAAAATTATTCTTTTTCTCATCAATAATGCTGGTGATCCAAACATATTTCTCATCTCACTTTCAAATTCTAATTCGTCACTTTCTTCATATCCATATCATAACATTATCATATCAGCACTGCAATAAAATTTTATGCACCGATAATCTTATTGAACAGTTCTAACAGTACATCTTTCACACCGCCAGCATTGAATACTAAGCCGACAGCAATCAAGGCAACTACCAAGAAACCGATAAGTTTGGAAAACTCACGCTTGAACCCTAAGTAGATACCGATAACCACAATCGCCATAAGCACTAAGCTCTGTGCGTTTGATAAAAACCATTGATACAAATTTTGTCCGAAATTCATTTAATTGTCCTCGCTTTCTTCTAATTGTTTCATTTCACGGTCAGCTTCTTTGCCAACATTCAAAATACACATCAAGACCACACCGATACCCATTCCCATAGATACCAGCAGGAAGTCTTTTAATAATATCCACATTTTTCATCACTCCTAACTTTCTACTAAATCTTTTGCAGGGGTCGTCTGCTGTTTGATTATCATTTCATGTTTTTCTGTAAGTTTTGCCTGCTGTTCGATTGTTTCCATGTAGTCTGTACCGTTTCCTTTATCAATCTTTTTCAGCATTTTCAAGGTTGGTGCTACCTGCCTTTGTACCCACCGCAATGTACGGTCTAAGGTGTAAGGCTCTGGCTTTGTCGTCAGCTTCAAGCTCTGTCTGTTATCGCCGATAAACCAAGCCCAGCGGTCATTGAGTTTCCAGTCATTTTTCCGCTTGTCTGGTTCTTCATCAACAAACCGCACATACTGGTTGATGATAGAAAAGGCGGTCTGCTCTGCGTCGTAATAGGTCAGCAAATCTCGTACTGCATAATAGGCTCGTTCATTGCGAAGCCTTATCTCAAAACGATTGATAATGTCGGCTTCTTCAAGCGGTGTCCCTAACTTGACGTACTGCTCATAGTCCTTTTCATAGATACAGAAATACACATCTGATTTCAGCGAACCAAGATAAAGGGTACGTCCCATATATTCTCTTTCGTCCTCTCTGTGCTTGATAAGCTCGCCCGACTGATAAAACTTATAGCTTCTGGACTTTCCGATATATTCCCGTTTCCTGCATTTTTCCGCAAGCTCTGGAATATCCAAAATGCCCGTATGGTCGTTGATAGCAAGGTCGATACGCTTCATCACGCCACCGTCTATGAGTGCGTCCATGAGAAAGTCATACCAGCTTCTTTGCTGTGCCAGCAGGTAACTTTCAAACTGTCTGCAACCACGCCCCTTTAACTCTAAAAGGACACCTTTTTCTTCGTCAGCCGACGTATAGATAAAGATGTCCCCTAAAGAGTAATGCTCCGTATAACTATAATGTCCGTAATCTTCATGGAGCATATAATTGATATTCAGTTTTAATATATCTTTGATGATGTGCTGTATATCCAGCGTGGGAAAACGAATTTTTACATAATCAAACAGCATGGTAAGCGGTGCTTCTGGATTGAACCTTGCCAGTTCTTTATACAGCATTTCCAGAAGTTCCTTTGACGGCTTCATTTTTCCGCTTTCTATCTTGTTGAGATATTCCCTTGTGATACCAGAAGCTACCGCCAGCCTGCCTTGTGAGATACCGTAAGCAATCCGTTTCTCCCGTAATTCTTTTATCCATTGTTCTTCATTCAGAACCATACCCCCAATCTGTCAAGTGTGAAGTTTTTTAAGGCGACTTCACAGCCGATTTTTGCTAGGAAATCATGCCAGAAGCCTTATGTTTCCTATGTTTTTTGCCTATTGTCTATTTGCAAACGTACCCCTCTGTTAGATACCGAGGGGTTTTACCTGCTGGCGTGGCTTACGCCACACCAGCAACGGCTAGTCCGTGCCGTCGCCTTTCGCTTCGCACGTCGCCGTCCCGTCCTGCCTTGCTTGTGCAAGAGAGCCAATAATCTGCAAAAAATCATGTCCTTTCGGGACTAAAGGCGTGTAAAATTCACTGATAACGCTTGTTCCCACATCACAATAGCCACGCCCCTTGATACGCTTCTGGAAAAACTGCTTTTTCACATCTGAACCAAACAGCATACCGTAACCTAATTCGCTGATACGTCCAAGTCCCACACGGAAATTGAAGTTATCTCTGATACCGTCCGAGAAATACTTTGCGTCTGGACGCTGGCAGGCGACGATAAGGAAATATCCTGCTTGTCGTCCTAACATAACGATTTTCTTTAACTGGCTAAGTAAGCTCACGCTTTCTTTCGTCCCCAGCATTTCAAAAAATGCCACATATTCATCAAAGATAAGAAAGCGGGGTGGCAGTCCCAGATAGGCGTAGTTTTCGCCCGTCTTATAGTTCGGGTGTCGCTTCATTTCCTCACTTCGCTGTACCATTCCCTCATAAAAGGCATTGACGCAATCAATCATTTCTTCTTTGGTGTGATACACATTTCCCATAACTGTCCCTAAGTCTGCAAGGTCAGCGTTCTTCGGGTCTAAGATATAAAGGACAGCGTTGGTATGCAGTAAGGCTTCAATGAGCGTCAGCAGAAAATAGGTTTTACCGCCACCAGTCCCACCAGCAATCAGAGCGTGAGGGAGTGCGTCATATTCCCAGACAAGATTTTTCATCAATCTAAGACAGCCGTTCTCTGCCCGTACTTCATCAATGGTAATGCGGTTCGCTATCATATCATAAAGCAGGGTATATTCGATATAACCGTCACGTAGGGTCTTGTCGGTCAGCTCACAATACAAGCCACTTTCCAATTTGTCCTCTAACCGTAAAAGCTGGTCTTGATATTTCCCCAGCGTAATTTCACAGCGGATATGAAGCAATCCTTTTTCCATTTGATAATAAATCTTTGGAAACCAGACGATTTTTTCCCTTGATCTGCTTTGCAGGTCAGTAAAAAAACCGCTGTCTTGTACGGTATCGGCTTCATACCACTTATTTTCCAGTATCATTCGTGCCAGCTTTTGACGGTGCAGGAGCTTCTTGAAACTGTCGTAACAGAAGCGGTAATACAGAAAAGCGACCAATGCACAAACACCAGTCGCTATCAGTATGGTTATGAAGTTGTAAGGGGAGAGCGTCAAGCCGTTCTCTAACAAACTGAAATGTTCCCAATCGGTACGCATGAGCTGTTTCATATTCAGTAGCAGGAGAACCGCCACGAATACAAACAGAAGCGTTCCTATGGAAAAGTGGTAGACAAGGTGCTTGTCGCTGGCTCTGATACGGTGTCCTTTGTTCCAAATAGTACGCATAAATCAATCACTCCTTTCTGGGTATGAAAAAAGCAGTCAATCCTAAGACTAACTGCTTTGTATAATGGATATGAAGTTGTCAAACTAAGATTTGCATTATTTCTTTTTCTTACTTGCAATCACACCTGTTCCTATTGCAACAACTGCACACACCATAATTAACCAAAAATTAGGATGCATATTTCCACCTCCCTAAATTCTTTTTTTCTATCATTCAACTGAGCAAACTGAAATTTGTCCGTTTCTTCATACCCATATTATAGCAGTTCCATATATCCGTTACAATGAAAATTTATTCGGCAAGCCTATTTTTTCGGCTGTCCCTGCATGTTATTATTCTGTGGACTGCCTGCGTTTTGGTTGCCTTTGTTCTTCAAGACAATATCCTCTGCTTTTACATACCAGTCCACATCTGCACCACCAAACGTCTTTCTTGATACCGTATCGGCTACGGGATTGACAAGCTCCACGACTGCATTGTACGGAAATTCCCTTAACGGCACTTCTGGCGGTACAGATACGGGGATAATTCCACCATGCAGACTGCACTTCAAATCATAGATACGCTTTTTAAGCTGGGTACTCGGTGTCCCGTCCTCATTCTGTAAGAACACATCACGCACCGCTGTAAATTTTAATTCTCCAAATGTTTTCTCTTTGTCAATGACAAACCCGTTTGATAATCTCATAAATTCTTCACTCCTTTACTTTTCTTCAACTGCTACAATATCATCAGCAAGCAACACATAATCGGTATGTCCCATATCCCCGATTGCGTAACCTCTGCCGTATAACTTCGGATTGACAAGTTTTACTTTCTGTTCATACTTAAAATGCTTTTCGCCAGCCTGCACGGGAATTTCCACCACAACATTTTCGCCTTTCTGTACGTCAGAGTAAAGGTTATAGCTTCGTCTAGTTAAGACCCTTCGGTTATTTTTATCTTTTTCAAAGACTGGCTCGCTTTCGCCTGCAAATTCAAGAGTTCCAAAAGACTGTGCCATATCTGGCACGACATATTTCATTTCCATATTGTTTTACCTCGTTTCTTTCTATATTTGATAAGTTAATTACAATCAATTTCTTATTCTGGCGGTTAGGAAAGTACCAGCAATCCCACCGATAGTAAAGGGTAAAATAAATGCTTACGCACCCTTGACTATCCGTGTTCTTGCAGGTTGTTTGCAGATAAGCCAGAATAAGCGGAAGTCTGCCGTTTGACAGCTTCGGCGGAGAGCGTGATTTTTCTTTCCTCATACTGTTACCGCCTTATGATTTCTTCATTTTACGGCGTTTGTAAAGATATGTTCCAGCCAGTCCACCAGCAGACGCAAGCAACATCACGACAAATGCCATTACATTTGTACTGTCGCCCGTTTTGGGACTGTCGCTAGGCTTATTTGGCTTTTCTGGTGTCTGTGGTGTTTCGGGTTTCTCTGGTTCTTCTGGGACTTCTGGCTTTTCCTTAAAGGTAATCGTCTGTCCCTTGTCCTCAATGTCTTTATGTTCGGTAACTTTCTTCGGCTCGTCTGGATTGCTGAAATCGTACAATTCCTCAAAAGTTACAAGCTGTTTGCCGTCAAGAGAAGTAGCGTCAAACGTAAAAACAACTTCCACTTTCATAGTTTCACTGTCAGCAGTAAAAGTATAATCACTTTCCACACGCTTTCCATTGATAAGAAGTTCTGCATTTTCTTCTTTCAACATCTGCCAGCCCACAAGTTTGTACTGTGTACCGACTTCTAAGCCCTCTAAGGTTACGGTATCAAGGATTGTTACCTCTTTTCCAGCTTCAAGCTCTTTGTTGCCGTCCTTATCGGTAGCAGTCGTATGAATTTTGATGATACGCTCTGTGATTAAAACGGTTTGCCCGTCGTCCTCAATGTCTTTGTGTTCTGCAACTTTCACGGGCTCATCTGGATTGCTGAAATCATACAATTCTTCAAAGGTAACAAGGTTTTTGCCACCTAAAGCAGACGCATTGAATGTATAGGAAATTTCCACTTTCATTTCCTCATCATCAGCGACAAAGGTATAATCGTTTTCTACACGTTTCCCGTCAATAAGAAGTTCTGCGTTTTCTTCCTTTAACATCTGCCAGCCTTTGAGCTGATATTTTGTGCCTTTTGTAAGTCCGTCCAATTTTACAGTATCAACAATCGTAATCTCTTTTCCTGCAAGGATAGTCTTTTCGCCGTCTTTGCTGGTCGCTGTGGTATGGATAGAGATTTCTTTTTCGTATTCATCAGTTAGTGTTCCTAAATCAATCACAAGGTTATTTCTTGATACCACGATTTCAAAAGGTGGGATAAGTTCAAAGCCTTTGTTACTATCAGAGCGTAATTCTTCAATGATGTAGGTATCATAAGGCAACGCACCCTTGCTGTCGTCTGGTTCAGAAGTTCCAAACCATACACCGTCCTCACTGGTCTTGCCTGCGTTGGTATTGTGCTTATGTGAAGCCCAGTCAGAAGAAGTGGAGAATTGCCCGTTATCATCAGTTACCACTACATGATTTTCGCCCGTCGTCTTGCTTGTGATCCTAAAGGGAACATCAGCAAGACGCTTGTGTGTGCCTGCACCGATTTTCACGCCCTCAATATCCCCACGCTTAATCTGATTATAGATAGAATGAGCTTCGTCGGTTAAGTCTACGATTTTTCCATTTTCTGTGATTGTAAAATCAATCGGTTTTGCACCGTCAGTTAAATAACCGTCGGGAGCTTCACTTTCAACGATACGGAAATTTCCATAAGGTAAGAGGTCAGAAGAAGTAGAAGCGATACCCTCAATATCTGTACGAATTGTTTTTACCACTTCATTTTTCTTGTATAACTTGCCCTCAACCAATACCGCATTATCATTTAAGGAAATGATGTCAAAGGCAGTATCTTTCAAGGTTGCACTTCCTTGTGGTTTGGTATCGCCCGTTTCTAAATCTCGTTTCTGAATTTTCACACCGCCACGGATAACCTTGTCTGATACGGAAAACTGGTTACTTCCAGATAATACGGCAAGGTCGCCGTCCTCGGTAATCTGTGTTACATATAAGCCCTTTATCTGTTCGGACTTATCGCCAGTCTGCATATATGCACCCTCTAACAAGTAGCCGTTTGGAGCTTTTGTTTCTTCAACGGTTAGCGTTCCAAGTGGAAGAACCGCTTTGCCGTCCTGCATATAGAAGCTGTCGCCAGATACCTTGTATGCGTCCGCTAATTTTGTGATGTAATGAGTTGTCCCGTCACTGTCTGTTTCAGCGATTGTCTTTGTAACCCATGTACGAGTAGCTTCGGCAGGGAGATTTCCTTTATTGTAGAAGCCAGCATAATACTTCCATGTAAATTCCGCACCTGCTAAAGAAGCGTTCCCTTGCGGATTGTCTTTCTGTGTTTCCATATCAATCTTGAAAAGCTCAATCAAAGTGTCCGTTACTTTCGGTGTATCTGATACTTTCAAAGTCGCTGTTTTTCCAGCTTCAACCTTTAAGGAATATACAGTTTTATCTACTTTATATCCTGCTGGTGCGGATAATTCCTTGATATAAACTGTGCCAGCCTTTACCTCTGCAATATCAGTATTGCCGTTTTCATCAGTCGTAAGGGGGGCAAGCTGTTTCGTGCAGTCCTTATCAGCAAAGACACCATAGGTTGCACCAGCGACAGAGTAATTCCCGTTACCGTCTGCAATGCTGGCATTACTGGAAGTCTTTTGCAGTTTTGCATTTCCAACATTCAGTTTCGCCCAGAATTGTCCCAATTCCTGCCCCTCGCCAGAGTAGATATAACCGCCACATTCATAGCGCCCTTTATTTTCTTTGACAAAGGCTTTCGCACCAGCAAAAACTTCGTCCTGCGTTGCCTTTGGAATTTCATCATAAGAAGCTCGCACGTTATCACATTGCCAGCCAAGATGTACGCTCAATCTCTGCCAGACAACACATTGTTCCAACAGATAGACTTGCTTGTAGTTCAGTTCCTTGTGAGCTTCGCCATACTGTTTGACATACTCTAAGGATAACGCCACATCTGAAATCTGGTCGGCACTCATGCGTGAGCTTGCGTCAGCTCTGGTCTTGTAGCCGTTCTTAAAATCTGTATTGATGTCAATACAATAGGCAGTTTCGCCCTCGACTTTCATATAGCCCTCATTGAATGTCGAACCAATAGAACCGTCATTCATTACTTTTTCAATGATACCGACACGCTCCGCACTTTCCGTCCAGTATTGCTTACTTTCTGCATGGACGGGTATAGTCGGTAAAGCAGTAACGACAGTTGCAAGAGCTAAGAAGCCCGTACACAATCGTTTCAACATCTTTTTCATAAATCTAATGCTCCTTTCATTTTAGGTATAAAAATAGACGCTCATTTCTGAACGTCTACATTATTGAAAGGCTTGTCCTCTCACACATATTCTATTTTAATAGGTACAACAGTTGCCTTTCTCCTTGTATTTTCGTTGTTTTCATCACTTGCGTTATCTACAACCTCCATGGGGGAATGATGATACCCAGAGAATCCTGGACATTTTAAAGGAACATGATGTACATGTCACATTTTTCATGACTGGCGGGTGGGTCGAAAGTTATCCTGACGATGTGAAAGCAATCTATGAGGCAGGCCATGACCTTGGAAACCACAGTCAGAATCATAAGAATATGTCTCAGCTCTCCGATGAGGAGAAGACACAAGAGTTAATGAGTGTTCATGAAAAAGTGAAGGAGTTGACAGGAGTCAAGATGCAGTTGTTTCGCCCGCCATATGGAGATTATGATGACGCCGTTGTTTTAAATGCCAGGGAAAATGGATATTATCCGATTCAGTGGGACGTGGATAGTTTGGATTGGAAAGACTACGGGGTTGATAGTATTTTAAATACGGTGCTGAATCATAAGGCACTTGGAAATGGTTCGATTATCTTGTGCCACAATGGAGCGAAATATACGGCAGATGCTCTGGATGCATTGCTGGACGGATTGAAAGAAAAAGGTTATCAGGTAGTGCCGATATCGCAACTGATTTATAAAGAAAATTACCATATGGATGTGACCGGAAGGCAAATTCCGGACGCAAAATAGATTCCTCGAAAAGCCTGTAAAATGGGCGAAAAATCAGAACATACACATCAATTAAAGAACATATATAGAATAGTTTAATATTTGCTGTTCCTTTTATTTAAATTCTTGATTGGACAATGGAAAAGTAATTGTGGTAACATTAAATGTATACTTGTTAACGTTGATAATTATTGCTCAATAAAGCAGTGATACAACTGGAGAAAAAGAAAAGGAGAACTTTATGAAAAAGAAAATCGTAAGCGCACTTTTATGTGTCGCAATGATCGCAACTATGGCAACAGGTTGTGGTGGCAGCAAATCCAGTTCTACATCTGGAAATGCAGATTCTACAGCTAAGCAGTTTGAGATTAATGCAGCAATTGCAGCAAATCCACCTGCACTTGATCCACACACTGTAAATGCTAATGTTACAGGTGGAATTGGAATTCATATTTATGAAGCTCTGTTCCAGATGGATGAGAATTATGAACCACAGCCAGTACTTGCAGAGTCTTATGAGATGAGCGATGATGGAAAAGAGTACACAATCAAACTTCGTCAGGGAGTAAAATTCCACAACGGAGATGAGATGAAGGCAGATGATGTAGTAGCATCTATGAATCGTTGGGTGAAGCTTTCACCAAAGGCTAAAACACTCATTGACGGTTCAGTGTTTGAAAAAGTAGATGATTATACAGTGAAACTTACTGTAAATGAGCCGTCTTCTGATATCATCATGGTTCTTGCAAGCCCGATTCAGTTTGCAGCTATTTATCCAAAGTCAGTTGTTGATTCAGCAAGTGATGAGGGTGTAAAGGAATATATTGGAACTGGTCCGTACAAAGTAGCAGAGTGGAAGCAGGATCAGTATGTAAAACTTGAAAAATATGAGGATTATCAGCCGGCTGAAGGAGAATCCAGTGGTCTTGCAGGAGCAAAAAATGCACAGGCTGACACAATCACATTTAACATTGTAACAGATACAGCTACTCGTATTGCAGGTGTACAGAATGGTCAGTATGACATTGCTGAGGATATCCCGGCAGATCAGTACAAAGATCTTGCAGCAGACAAGAATCTGACTATGGATGTTCGTAGTGGTGGTACACTGAACCTGTTCCTGAATACAACAGAGGGTGTTATGGCTGATGAGAAAGTACGTCAGGCAGCTCTTGCAGCACTTAACTGTGATGATATTCTGATGGCAAGTTATGGAGATGCTGATCTTTATAAGCTGAATGCAGGTTGGTGTAATCCGGATGATGCTCAGTGGGGAACAGAGGCTGGCTCTGAATATTACAATCAGAATGATGTAGAGAAAGCGAAAAAGCTTCTTTCTGAGTCAAGCTACAACAACGAAAAAATCGTATTAGTTACAACACCAGAATACAATGAGATGTACAACGCAACATTAGTTGTTCAGGAGCAGTTAAAAGCAGCAGGATTCAATGCAGAAGTTGAAAGTTACGACTTCAGCACATTCATGGAGCACCGTGCAGATCCGAAACAGTTTAGTATGTATATTACAAGTAACAGCTACAATATGCTTCCAATTCAGTTATCAGTACTGGATAAAGGATGGGCAGGACTGGATCGTCCGGAAGTAACAGACGGAATCAAAGCAATCCGTTCAGCATCTTCTAACGAAGAAGCAAAAGCTGCATGGGAAGATCTTCAGTCATTCATTTATGAATATGGTGCAGCAAGTGTTATCGGACATTTCACAAATATTACAGCTATGAACAGCAAAGTTGAGAATTATCAGTACCTGAGATTCCCAATTTACTGGAATATCACTTTTGCAGAGTAATAGATGGAAGAGTTTGCTTACATCTAGGTGAGTCTTGAATAGTAAACACAGCGGCGGAATGCGAAAGCAACCGCCGCTTTTGCAAATTTAAGTAATATTTTCATTGAACTTAAAAACCATGGAGGAGGAAATTATATGTTATCTTATATTGGAAAACGTATTCTGTCATTGATTCCTGTACTCTTTGTTGTGTCGTTTGTGGTTTTTCTGGTTGTATATATGATACCGGGAGGACCTGCAACAGCAATTTTAGGACTGGAAGCATCAGCAGATCAGATAAATGCTTTGAATGCGCAGCTTGGTTTTGACAGACCATTTCTTGTACAGTATGGTGACTGGATTGTCAATGTATTTCAGGGAAACTGGGGGGATTCATTTTTTTTACATGAGTCTGTAACAGAAGCAATTGCTGAATATTTTGGCCCAACAATCAGCCTTGCAATTCTTGCGCAGTTAATTGCATTAGTTCTTTCTGTACCACTTGGGATTCTTGCAGCATATAAGAGAGGAAGCGCGACTGATGTAGCAGCAGTATCTGTGTCATTACTTGGTATTGCAATTCCAGGATTCCTTTTAAGTATGTTTTTAATGTTATTTTTTAGTGTGTATCATCGCTGGTTCCCGGTAGCAGGGTATGCACCATTGGCAAATGGACTGTTGGAACATTGGAAATATCTGTTTGTTCCTGCACTCTCACTTGGAATTGTACAAGCTGCTTATATTACACGAATGACAAGATCATCACTTCTTGAGGTGTTATATAAAAATTATATTCGCACAGCAAGAGCAAAAGGATTAAAAGAAAGAAAAGTAGTTCTTCGCTATGCACTTAAAAATGCGGCGCCTGCAATTCTTACAGCAGTCGGACAGTCATTTGGAAGTCTGATTACAGGAACAATCGTAACGGAGACATTGTTTAATATTCCGGGGCTTGGAATGTTGACGATGGGTTCTATTAATCGAAGAGATGTATATGTAATCCAGGGAGTTGTATTATTTGTAACATTATTGTATGTACTGGTAAATCTTGTGGTTGATATTTTATATGGATTTGTAGATCCAAGACTGCAGCCAGGCAGAAATAAATAACGGGAGGGCGGAAAATGGTATTAACAAGAAAAGGAATTTCTGCCTCCAGTGAGGCAATTATAAAAGAACAACGACAGATCACAAGAGAAAAATTACTCGCAAGTCCGGGACTGATTATCGGAACAATTGGATTTTTATTAATTCTGGTTACTGCAATATTAGTTCCGATTCTCAACACGCAGGATCCAAATGCAATGGTGGTCATGGATCGTCTGAAAGCACCAAGTGCTGCACATATTTTTGGAACAGATGAATTAGGAAGAGACTTATTTATCCGTGTAATGTACGGAGCAAGAGTTTCTCTTTGGGTTGGCGGTTGTGTTGCAATCTTTTCCTGTGTTTTGGGAACAATTATCGGACTTTATGCAAGTTATTTCAAAGTGCTTGATCAGATCCTTATGAGAATCTGTGATGGATTGATTGCAATTCCGGGAATCTTACTTGCGATTGCATTGATTGCGGCACTTGGAACATCAAGCTGGAATGTAGTTGTAGCACTTACAATTGTATATACTCCAAACGTAGCACGTACAGTACGTGCCAGCGCTATGGTTATTCGTGAGCAGACTTATGTAGAAGCTGCAAAAGTACAGGGAAGCGGAAATTTCAGAATCTTATGGAAACTGATTCTTCCGGGCGTTATTTCACCGCTGACAGTTCAGGCTTCTTACATTTTTTCACAGGCAATTATTTCAGAAGCATCTCTTAGCTTCCTTGGAGCGGGTGTTCCGGCACCGGCAGCCAGTTGGGGAAATATGCTGGAAGCAAGTAAAGCAGTACTTTCAAAGGCACCTTGGACAATGATTGTACCAGGAGCAGCAGTTATTATATGTGTACTGAGTCTAAATCTTTTTGGAGATGGACTTCGTGACTTTATGGATCCGAGAACAAAAGGAGGCGTGAAAAAATAATGAATGATACAATATTAGAGATTAAAGATTTACACGTTCTGTTCCCGGTACATAAAAAGTGGCTTCCGGCAGTAGATGGCGTGAATTTGAAGATTGAAAAAGGGGAGATTACAGGAGTAGTTGGTGAATCTGGTTCCGGAAAAAGTGTTATGTCCCAGACGATTCTAAGACTTCGTGATCATGATACAAATGTCCGATATGAAGGTGAAATTTTATTCGAAGGTGAAGATTTGTTAAAGCAGCCTTTAAATAAAATCCGTGATATCAGAGGAGACCGTATTTCGGTTATTTTTCAGGATCCATTGACTTCATTGAGTCCGGTTCATACTGTAGGCAGTCAGTTGAGTGAAGTACTGACTTTGCATAAAGGGTTAAATAAAGAACAGGCAAAAGAAAAAGCAATTGAGATGTTAAAGTTGACAGGAATCCCCAATCCGGAAAACTGTTTTAAACAGTATCCATATGAACTTTCTGGTGGTATGCAGCAACGTGTTATGATTGCAATGGCATTATCCTGCGAGCCAAAGCTTTTGATTGCGGATGAGCCAACAACAGCACTTGATGTAACCATTCAGGAACAGATTCTGCAGCTGATCCGTGAATTGAACGAAAAGCTTGGAATGTCTGTATTGTTTATTACCCATGACATGGGAGCAGTTGCGAATTTATGCCATAATGTAAAAGTTATGTATCTTGGCCAGGTAGTTGAAGAAGCATCTACAGAAGAATTGTTCCAAAATCCGCTGCATCCATATACACAAGGACTACTGTCATGTATTCCGCACCTTGGAGTGAAAAAAGGAGAACCGCTGCCAGTGATTGAAGGATCAGTGCCTCCGTTATCTAAAGTACCGGTAGGGTGTCATTTCTGTACCAGATGTAAGATGGCAGATCAGCACTGCATGGAACATGAGCCGCCAGCCTGTGAAGTTGCTCCGGGGCATGTAGTGAAATGTTGGAAATATGCCGAATCCGGAAAGCAGGAGGTGTAAAGATGAGTGAACATTTGCTTGAAGTAAAACATTTAAAAAAATCATATCCGGTGTATGATAATTCTGGAAAATTATTTGCAAAGAAGAAACATATGTGTGCGGTCGATGATATGTCTTTCTTTATTGAAAAAGGAGAAACTTACGGACTGGTAGGAGAATCTGGATGCGGAAAATCTACGACAGGAAGAACAATTGTTGGTCTGAATCATGCAGATAGTGGAGAGATTTTATACGATGGAAAGGACTTATGTAAATTAAGTGATAAAGAATTTCGCCCACTGCGTAAAGACATTCAGATGGTATTTCAAGACACTTTATCAGCGCTTAATCCGAGACAGAGAATCGGAGATGGTTTAAGTGAGACTTTAAAAATCCACGGAATGACAGATAATGAGAAGAGAAGAGAAGCCGTAGTTGAAATCCTGAAAAAGGTAGGACTTTCCGAAGAGCATTATTTCAGGTTCCCACATGAATTATCAGGCGGACAGGTTCAGAGACTTGGAATTGCCGGAGCTTTGATTATCCAGCCGAAGCTGATTGTCTGCGATGAGCCGGTATCTGCGCTGGATGTATCTATTCAGGCTCAGATTTTGAACATGCTTGTGGAACTTCAAAAAGAATTGGGACTGAGTCTTTTGTTTATTTCTCATGATATCGGTGTAGTACGTTTTATTTCAGACAGAATCGGAGTTATGTATCTTGGAACTCTGATGGAAGAGACAGAGACAGAAGAACTTTTTGAGCATCCATTGCATCCATATACGGAAGCATTGTTTGAGGCGGTTCCTGATCCGTATATCAAACGTACGGAATTAAAAGGATTAAGTGGAGAACAGCCGGTTCGAACAGAAGATTTTAAAGGTTGTGCGTTCTATACAAGATGTCCATATGCAACAGATCGTTGTAAGGAAGAAAGACCGGAACTTAGAGAAGTGAAAGCGGGACATAAAGTAGCCTGTCATAGATATAATAATGACTAGTATAAGCCTTTTAAATTAGCATAATAAATCAGAAAAAGCGTCACTTATATTTTGTATGAGCGGCGCTTTTTTTGATATGGTGTTGCTGAAAGTATTTAGTTGTAATTATCTTTTAGGCAGATTATTTTGAAAATGTAGAATAGATTTTTACCAGTTCTATGACCATGTCTACAACTTTATCCATGCTTTGGACAGAAATGTGTTCATAAGGACCGTGATAAGCGTGTGCCCCAGTTCCGATATCAGGGCATGGAAGTCCGCGAAAACTAAGATGACAACCATCAGTCCCTCCACGGATTGGAGAAATATTAGGAATTAGTCCAACTCTTTCACACGCAGATTTTGCATTTTCAATTAAGTGGATATTTTGTTCAATGATATCTTTCATATTATAATACTGGTCGGTTATACAAAGTTCTACGGTTCCTGCGCACCATTTTGCATTTAATTGTTCAGCAATGGAAAGAAGGTGATTTTTGCGATTTTGAAACTCAGTGTTGTCATGATCCCGAATAATATAATCCATATGAGCAGAACCACAGTCTCCAGCTATATGAACTAAATGATAGAAGCCTTCATAACCTGCAGTATCACGTGGTGTTTCGTGTTTGGGAAGTTGGTTATTAATTTCCATAGCGAGCAGACAGGCATTGATCATAGTATCTTTAGCAGAACCAGGGTGGACGCTCACGCCATGAATGTCAAAAGAGGCGCTGGCAGCATTAAAGTTTTCATATTGTAAGTTCCCCTCCGTAGAGCCGTCAAGTGTATATGCAAAATCGGCATCGAACAAATCTATATCAAAAAGGGAGATACCGGTTCCAATCTCTTCATCAGGCGTAAAAGCAATACAAATCGGGCCATGAGGTATCTGCTGGGACTGCAAGTGTTCAACCAGTGTTATAATCTCAGCAATTCCGGCTTTATCGTCAGCTCCCAGAATGGTTGTGCCGTCGGTCGTGATCAGTGTGTGGCCGGTTAGAGCTTTGAGATGTTCAAACATATCAGGACTAAGAATAAGACCACTGCTTCCAAGGGGCAGATCTTTGCCATTATAATTTTCAGTTATGACTGGCTGAATTGCATGTTCGCAATAATCAGATACAGTATCTATATGAGCAATAAAACCAAGTGCAGGAGCATTTTCATATCCTTTCGTGGCTGGAAGTTTTCCATAGAGAAAACAATGTTCGGTGAGGTGAATGTCAGAAACACCGAGGAGTTGCATTTCATCTTTCAGAAGATTAGCCAGGTCAAATTGACATTTCGAAGAAGGTGTTGTGTTACTGGTTTCATCGCATGGAGTGTTGATTGCGACATATTTTAATAAGCGTTCATAAGCTTTCATAGAGCTCTCCTTGTGTGTGATTTATATTATATATCGTAGCATATTTAAAGGGAAAATGCATTAGTTTTAAATCCCAGGAAAGCCCGTAAAATGGGAGGAAAACTAGAGTACACTCTATTTAAAGAACATATATAGAATAGTTTAATATTTGCTGTCTCTTTTATTTAAAATCTTGATTGGACAAATGAAATGTTAGCTTGATATAATAATGCTCGTACTTATGAATTGTTGACAATATGTGACAGGAAAAATACAGTGTCAACATGTAATGAATAATGCAAAGAAACAAAAGTAAACCTAAGGAGGAAACGAATGAAAAAGAAAATTATCAGCGCACTTTTATGTGTAGCAATGGTAGCAACTGTAGCAGTTGGTTGTGGGAAAAGTTCTGACAGCAAGTCTACAGATTCTGCTTCCAGCAGTGACAGCAGTTCACTGGTAATGCCGGTATCTGCAACAGTAACAAGCTTAAACGGTGACTTAGAGACAATGGCAGAGGGAGCTTTCCAGCTTGCTCCATACCAGGATAAACTCTACTATGTTGACCAGGACGAGACAAGATGGTACCTGGCTGATAGTTGTGAGGTTTCTGAGGATGGTCTTGAGTATACATTAAAATTAAAAGATAATCTGAAATGGCATGATGGTGAGCAGATTACAGCAGATGACGTAATCTTTACATTTAACTGTAACCTGAACACAGACAACGGTGCCGGTTATACCAATGTTGTATTTGTAGGTGACAAAGAAGTTAAGGCTGAGAAGGTTGATGACCTGACAGTTAAATTCACACTTCCAGAAGTTTCTGCTTCTTACTATGAGCTTCTTGGGAAATTAATTCTGATTCCAGAGCATGCATTTGACGGAAATACAGACATCAAGTCTGCAGATGCTAACCTTACAGATATCGGATCTGGTCCGTACAAACTTGTAGAGTTCAAAGACGGTGAGTCTCTGACATTTGAGAAGTTCGAGGACTATTATGGTGATGAGCCGCAGATTGACCAGATTACATTCAAAGTTATTCCAGATGCAAGTTCACAGGAAGTTGCATTTAAGAATGGCGAGATCAATTTCTTCGCAGTATCTTCTGATGATGTAGCAACAGAGATGGAAGAGACAGACGGAGTTACTCTTCATAAATTAGCAGAGGGACGTGTAAAATACCTCGCTTGGAACAAATACTGCCCTACATGGGAGAACCGTGATGCAGTAAAAGCTGTATTTATGGCACTGAACCAGGAAGAAATCGTTAAGGGCGCTTACGGAGATTCTATGGGAACAACAGCAAACTCTGTTTTCAGTAACAGAAACCTGTTCTACGATAAGGACGTAAAAGGGTATGAGCAGAATCTTGACGAGGCTAAGAAGTTAGCTCAGAGTTCAGGACTTGCAGGAAAGACAATTACTCTTCACTATAACACAGACAGAAGTTACATGGAGGCAACAGCACTTCTGATTCAGGAGCAGTTAAAAGCAATCGATGTAAATGTTGACATTCAGGGAATTGATGCAAACGGATTCTTCGATGTAGTATTCACAGATAAGGATGATTATGAGTTATACCTGAATGAGTATGCAGCAATCGGTGACCCAGGTGAGGTCGTAGCTGGTATGTTCGATGGAACATGGGGCAATAACATCGATACTCCACAGGAGATTCTTGACCTCTTCGAGCAGGGTAGAAAAACTACAGATGTAGAGAAGAGAACAGAGATCTACAAAGAGTTACAGGAGAAAGCAATGGAGTCTTATCTGACATACCCAATCGCTTACCCTAACTACTGCTTTGCTACAAGCGACAACCTTGAGGGAGCAGAGACATATTCAACAACACCAGTATTTGAGGATTATACAAAACTGTCTTTCAAATAAGATAAATGTAACAAGATAACGAAAAGCCGAAATAGATTCTGTTTTATGCAGAATCTATTTCTGAATATAGGAGAAAATCAGAATGAAAAAATTTATTGCAAAGCGGCTTGCACAGATGCTCGTTGTATTTGTTGCAGTATCCATGTTTGCGTTTTCTATTATTTATTTCTCTCCTGGAGATCCACTGTATCTGTATACTTCACCGGCAGTTTCATCATATAAGATGTCGGATGAACAGTTAGATGCCATGCGTGAATCTTTGGGGCTGAATGGAAATGTAGCAGAGCGTTATGTGAGCTGGGCAGGAAAAATGTTACAAGGTGACTGGGGACTGTCTGTCAGTAACCACCAGCCGGTTAAGAAACAGATTATGGATAAACTTCCGAATACAATCGGACTTATGGGAGCAGCGTTGGTACTGTCAATCCTGTTATCTATACCACTTGGACTTTTAGCAGGATATTATAAGAATAAATGGATTGATAATATCGTCAGTGGAATTTCGTACCTTGGAATTTCCCTGCCAGCTTTTTGGTTCGGAATTATGATGATCATTTTGTTTTCCCTGAATCTGGGCTGGCTTCCAAGTTCAGGTATGCACGCAATTGGAAATACATCTACTGGAGATTTGATTAAGCATGCAATCCTTCCGACACTTGTATTGAGTGTAAATAATACAGCAGTATTTGTACGATATATCCGTGCAAATACCATTGAGCAGATGGAAGAAGATTATGTTATGACAGCAGTTTCAAAGGGGGTGCCGCAGTTCCAAGTCATGAAAGGACATGTATTGAAGAACTGTCTGCTCCCGATTATTACAATGGTTGGAATGAACTTTGGAACACTGATTACAGGTTCATTCGTTGTAGAGTCTGTCTTTGGGTGGCCGGGACTTGGAACTCTTTGTATGAGTGCAATCAACAGCCGTGACTATACGATGATTATGGGAATCACGATGCTTGCCTGTGTCGTACTTTTAATTGGTAACTTCCTGGCAGACATTTTATATGGATTTGCGGATCCGAGAATTAAACAGGGAAAGGAGAAGAGTAATGGATAGAAAAGCAATGAAGAAAATGTTTCTTTCAAACAAAATGGCTGTTGTCTGTACAGTTCTGATTTTGATTATAGTAATTGCCTCTTTAATGGCTCCTCTTTCTCCGTATGATCCAGATGCATCTAACGTAGCAGAAAAAATGCAGGGAATCAGCAGTACACATATTCTTGGAACTGATGATATCGGACGAGATACATTTACAAGAACTTTATATGGGGGACGTATTTCATTGCTTGTTGGATTTGCAGCAATGTGCGTGGCAGTTATAGTAGGTACACTGTTTGGAACCATCAGTGGATACATGGGTGGTGCAGTTGATGCATTTATGATGCGTATCGTTGATGTATTTATGTCTGTCCCAAGCTTGCTGTTTATTATTGTTGTATATGCATTTATGCCACGTAACCTTGTAACATTGGTAGGAATGCTGGCCTTTTTCTCATGGACCAAGGTAGCCAGAGTTGTGCGTGCACAGACCCTGACACTCAAAGAGCGAGATTTTGTGATTGCTGCAAAAGCTCTGGGTGTAAGCCAGGGAACTATTATTCGTAAGCATATCATTCCGAATCTGATGCCGCAGATCATCGTGTCAGCAAGCCTTAGTATTGCAAATGCGATTCTGGATGAGTCTACACTTAGTTTCTTAGGTTACGGAGTTCAGCTTCCGATGGCTTCCTGGGGAAGTATGTTGCAGACAGCTCAGAAATTTATTTTACATAACCCAATTATGGCAGTGGCACCTGGAGTGATGATTCTTGTAACAGTTTTATGCTTTAATGTATTAGGAGATATGTTACAGCAGATGTTAGATCCGAAATTAGTGAAATAGTCAGGAAGGAGAGCAGAAAATGAGTAAAGTACTAGAAGTGAAAAATTTATCTGTATCATTCCGGACATTAAAAGGGGAAGTACAGGCTGTACGGGATGTATCATTTGATATAGAAAAAGGTAGTGTGACAGCTATCGTAGGAGAGTCCGGCTGTGGAAAATCTGTTACATCAAAGTCGATTATGGGATTGATTAAAAAGCCTGGATATGTAAGCAAAGACAGTCAGATAATTTTCCAGGGGGAAAATATTCAGGAATATAATAGGAAACAGTGGGAAGCTTACCGGGGACCGAAATGTTCCATTTGTTTTCAGGATGCGCTGACAGCGTTGAATCCGACTATGACTGTTGGAAAACAGATTATGGAAAAAATCCGAGTTCATAAGAAAGTGAGCAAACAGGAAGCGTGGGCAGAAGCAGTTCAGATGCTGGAGAGAGTAGGAATCCCGAATCCAGAGCTGCGTATGAAGCAGTATCCGCATGAGTTTTCCGGTGGAATGCGCCAGCGTGTTATGATTGCTATTGCAATGACACTGAATCCGGATCTTCTTATTGCCGATGAGCCGACAACTGCACTTGATGTAACAGTTCAGGCGGACATTCTGGATATGATGAAAGAGATTCAGAAAGAGCACCCGATGAGTATTATCCTGATTACACATGATCTTGGAATTGTTGCAAATTTTGCTACAGATATTATTGTTATGTATGCAGGAAAAATCGTGGAGCGTGGCACGGCAGAAGATATTTTCTATCGTCCGACCCATCCTTATACAAAGGCACTGCTGCGTGCAGTTCCGCGTCTGGATATGGAAGGCGAGAAACTGGAGACAATCGAAGGCGCACCGCCGAACATGATTAATCCGCCGAAGGGGTGTCCATTCGCACAGAGATGTAAAGAAAGAATGGACATCTGTGAAACAGCATTTCCGGAAGAAAGTAAGCTGAGTGAATGTCACGAAGTATGCTGCTGGCTTCAGAAGGAGGGACGATAGTGGAGAAGAACGAATATTTGTTAGAAGTAAAAGGACTGAAAAAATATTTCAAAGTCGGAAAAGGAACTTTAAAAGCCGTTGACGATGTCTCGTTCTACATTCGTCCGGGTGAGACACTTGGCGTCGTAGGAGAATCCGGCTGCGGAAAGACAACATGTGGAAGAACAGTTCTTGGTCTGTATGACAGAACAGATGGAGAAGTTCTCTACCGAGGAAAAGATGTACACAAACTGAAAGGTGAGGAGCGCAAGCAGTTCACGAAGCACGCGCAGATTATTTTCCAGGATCCGTATGCGTCCCTGGACCCGAAGATGAAAGTTCAGGACATCATCGCAGAAGGAATCCGAGCACATGGACTGGCAAAGAGCGAGAAAGAGATTAAAGAGAGGGTTAATGAACTTCTCGTAACAGTCGGTCTGAATGCACAGTATGGAGAGCGTTATATCCACGAGTTTTCAGGTGGACAACGGCAGCGTATTGGAATTGCCAGAGCACTGGCAGTAGAACCAGAATTTATCGTGTGTGATGAGCCGATTTCTGCTCTTGACGTGTCTATTCAGGCTCAGATTGTAAATCTGCTCGATAAATTGCAGGAAGAAAAGGGTCTGACTTATATGTTTATCGCCCATGACCTTTCTATGGTAAAATACATTTCCGACCGTGTTATGGTCATGTACCTTGGAAAAGTAGTGGAGATTACAGCCGCTGACCGCTTGTATGAGCAGCCGGCACATCCATATACACAGGCACTTCTGTCTGCGATTCCGATTCCAGATCCACACGTAGAGGCGAAGAAAGAGCGAATTAAAATGGGTGGAGAAATCCCAAGTCCGGTAGACCCACCAAAGGGATGCCGTTTCCAGAATCGCTGCAAATACGCAACAGAAAGATGCCGAGAGGAAGAACCAGCACTTCGCCTGATTGGGGAAGACCACTACGTGGCATGCCACTTGGAGGACGAATAAAGAAGTTACAGATGTGTAACAAAAATGTAGTGGTTATAATTTTTCAAAAACCTATTGACCTTTCTCTGAATATAGAGTAATATTTATGTAACGCAAAAACAGATTGCGCTCTATAATTTAAATTCTGTGAAGAGAAAGAGTAGAGATAAGAGATTTCCCTACAGAGAGCTGTCGGTGCTGAAAGACAGTGGGAGGCTTATTTTGAAAATCATCTCTGAGAAGGAAAGCTGAAAGAATCACATCAGGTAAGTTTTCACGGGGATTTCCCGTTATAGAAATCACGTATGATTGTACGTAGTGAATATCACTTGTTTTAGAAGAACAGGGTGGTTGCGGAACTGATAATATGTCCGTCCCTATTTCAGGGGCGGACTTTTTGTATATATGATGCCAGTGACACAAGCTTTGCACGAATAGAAGCATAGATGTAGAAGAGTTAAAGCGTGGAGTGATCCGTAGGCGTCATACTTATACACAACAAGAGAAAGGAGAAGATGCATGAGTAATCACACAGAGATCAGATGGCATGGCCGTGGCGGTCAGGGTGCCAAGACAGCAGCATTACTGTTAGCTGATGTTGCATTTAAGACAGGAAAATACGTACAGGGATTTCCGGAGTATGGTCCGGAGCGTATGGGTGCGCCGATTACAGCGTACAACAGAATCAGCGATGAGGTGATCCGTGTACATTCTAACATTTATGATCCAGAGTTCGTAGTTGTTGTAGACGAGTCACTTCTTGAGACTGTAGATGTAACAGCAGGACTGAAAAAAGAAGGGGCAATCCTTGTAAATACAGCCCGCCCGAAAGAAGAGATTATTCCACATCTGAAAGGATACGAAGGAAAACTTTACACGATAGATGCACACAAAGTATCTATGGAAGCTATGGGGAAATATTTCCCGAATACACCGCTTCTTGCAGCAATCGTAAAAGTTGCAAATATCATGGACGAAGAGACATTTTTAAGAGAGATGCAGGCTTCTTTCAAACATAAATTCGCCAGCAAGCCAGAGGTTATCGATGGTAACATGAAGGCTCTTGAGATGGCACTGAAGGAGGTAAAATAATGGCTACAGATATCAGCAAATTAGGAGTTAAGACAAAATGGCAGGATCTGACTGAAGGAATGATCGTTGCCGGAGCAGGAACTTCAAAGGATTTCCACACCGGTGAGTGGACAAGTGTAAAGCCGGAATTTATTGAAGACAAATGTAAACAGTGCCTGTTATGTGTACCTGTCTGTCCGGACAGTTGTATCCCGGTTAAGGATATGAAAAGAGGCGCATTTGATTATGACCATTGCAAAGGATGCGGTATTTGCGTAAAAGCATGTCCGTTCGGTGCAATTACGATGGAAGGAGTGAAATAAGATGGCAGGAAAAAGAGATCGTTTATCAGGAAATGAAGCAATAGCAATCGCTTTAAGACAGATTAATCCGGACGTATTTCCGGCATTCCCAATCACACCATCTACGGAGATTCCACAGTATTTCGCTTCATTTGTAGCAAATGGACAGGTGGATACAGAATTTATCCCAGTCGAGAGTGAGCATAGTTCTATGTCAGCAGCAATCGGAGCATCCGCTGCAGGAGCACGAAGCCTTACAGCAACTTCTTCTTGTGGACTTGCTTATATGTGGGAGGAACTTTACATTGCAGCTTCTAACAGACTTCCGCTTGCACTTGCACTTGTAAACCGGGCACTGTCTGGTCCGATCAATATCAACTGTGATCATTCTGACAGTATGGGAGCAAGAGATGCAGGCTGGATCCAGATTTACGCAGAGAATAATCAGGAAGCTTATGACAACATGGTTCAGGCTTTCCGCATTTCCGAGCATAAAGATGTACGCCTTCCAATCATGATCTGTCAGGATGGATTTATCACAAGCCACGCCGTAGAGAACATTGAACTTCTGGAAGATGCAGACGTCAAGAATTTTGTTGGTGAGTATGAGCCGGAAGATTATCTTCTGAATCCAGAGTGCCCGATGGCAGTCGGCCCTTACTCTATTACAGATTATTATACGGAAGCAAAGCGTAACCAGGCAGAAGGAACAAGAAATGTCAGCCGTGTCGTAAAAGAAGTGGCTGAGGATTTTGAGAAGCTTTCCGGCAGAAAATACGGACTTTTCGAGGAGTATCGTATGGAAGATGCTGAACGTGCAGTTGTTATCATTGGTTCCGCAGCAGGAACAACAAAAGATGCAGTAGACAGACTTCGCGAGCAGGGAGAGAAAGTCGGACTGATTAAGATTCGTCTGTTCCGTCCATTCCCGGCTGATGAGATTGCAGAAGCATTGAAAAATGTCAAGGCAATCGCGATCATGGACCGTGCAGAGAGTTATACAAATCACGGTGGCCCACTTGGAGCAGATGTGATGTCTGCATTATTCCGTGCAAGAAGCCAGGCACTCGCAATTAACTATGTATATGGACTTGGTGGACGTGATGTGCGTGTCGAAGATATGGAAAATGTATACGAAACACTGAAACAGGTCATTGCAGATGGTGATGCCGGAGAAATGTATCGTTACATGGGAATCAGAGAATAAGGAGGCGCGAAGAAGATGAGTTATAATTTTAAAGAGACAATGAACAAACCAGAGCGTCTTGCTCCTGGACACAGAATGTGCGCCGGATGCGGCGGAACAATCGCAGTAAGAAATGTCCTTCGTGGTCTTCATGAAGGGGACAAAGCAGTCATCGGAAATGCAACAGGATGTCTGGAAGTTTCTACATTTACATATCCATACACAGCATGGGAAGACAGTTACATTCACAATGCATTTGAAAATGCAGGGGCAACACTCAGCGGTGTTGAAGGCGCTTACAAAGCGTTAAAGAGAAAAGGAAAATTACAGGATACAAACTACAAATTTATTACATTTGGTGGAGACGGCGGTACATACGATATCGGACTTCAGTCATTATCCGGGGCAATGGAGCGTAATCAGGATCTTGTATATGTGTGCTACGATAACGGAGCTTATATGAACACAGGTATCCAGCGTTCTTCTGCAACACCAATGTATGCAGATACAACAACAACACCAGTTGGAAGCGAGAGCAATGGTAAACCGCAGAACAGAAAAGATCTGGCATCTGTAATTGCGGCACACGATATTCCGTACGTTGCACAGACTACATTTGTTCAGAACTTTAAAGATCTGCACATCAAATCCGAAAAAGCTATCTATACACCGGGTGCAGCATTCCTAAACATTATGGCACCATGCCCGCGTGGATGGAGATACAACACACCAGACATTATGGAAATCTGTAAACTTGGTGTAGAGACATGTTACTGGCCGCTGTTCGAGGTCGTAGAAGGGAAATGGATTCTGAACTACGAGCCAAAGAAGAAACTTCCAATCGAGGACTTCTTAAGACCACAGGGAAGATTCAAACATTTATTCAAGAAAGGCAACGAAGACCTTCTTGAGGCATTCCAGAAGGAAGTGGACAGAAGATGGGAAGACCTTCTGTTCAGATGTTCAAGATAAATGTAAGATGCGTTCATAATCTGCAGGCGTGGAGCAGCAATAGGTTCGCTCCGGACTTGTAGATATAGAATATGGTAAGATTTATGAATTAGGGAAATGAGGTAAAGGCATGGGACTTGCAATACCAATCGAGACAAGTGCAAGGCACATTCATCTGTGCCGGGAAGATTTTGAAATATTATTTGGAAAAGGAAAAGAACTGACATTTAAGTCAGAACTCAGCCAGCCGGGACAGTTTGCCTGTGAAGAGCGCCTGGAGGTCCGCGGACCAAAAGGAGCATTCGAGAGGGTTGCAGTTCTTGGACCTTTCCGTGGGGAGACTCAGGTGGAAATCTCTATGACAGATTCCAGAAAACTGGGAATCCCGGGAATGATACGTCAGTCCGGAGACACTGCAGGGACACCTGGATGTACACTGGTGGGACCGTGTGGAAGCGTGGAATTAGACCACGGTGTGATTGTGGCAAAACGCCATATCCACATGACACCGGTACAGGCATATCAGTTAAATGTAAAAGATAACGACTCTGTATTCGTTATTACACAGAGCTTTGAACGGGCACTGATCTTTGCGGATGTGATCGTCCGTGTCAGCCCGCAGTTTGCACTTGCAATGCACGTAGATACAGACGAGGCAAATGCATTCGCAGGAACCGAGAACCCGACAGGAACACTGCTCAAGCTCTTCGGAGGAAAATCCGAAGAACTACAAAGATGGGCAGATGAGATTCAGAGTGGTATTCATCGGATATAAAATTATATAATACAGGCACAAGAATAGTCCTATAAGGCACACTCGCGCTACCTTCCGCTGGTAGCACTTACGATTATGATTGCAGAATCAAAACTAGATGAAATGGAAATGATGATTACAGTTATTATGAATTGTATGAAATAGATTACTTGCACCTGTGTCGGTTTGTGTGTATACTTGATTTAGAATATTTGTGCGTGAGTACGAGAAATAGGAGGTAGTGGTATGCGTGATTTTTTAGATAAGGTGAAGGAAGTTTTTGACCGTGAATGGTCAGGTGAAGAGAAAGTTCTGATTATGCTTTGTTGTGTTCTTTTAGGAGTGATTTATGGATTTTTAATTTCTCCAATTAAAAAAGGAATTTCCGTTGGCAATAACAATGGAAATAATTATAACGAATATGCAGATGACTACTGGTTAGATGACGAAGAGTAGAATAAAAAGTAAGAAATATTGATGCCGGATCAGAGTGATATGTGCCTGAAAATTTGGACATATTTTATGAGGTAACTTAAACAAATGAGGATTTTCTGTGTTGAACAGAAGGTCTTCATTTGTTTCTTTATGTAAATAGGTATTGTTTATAGTGTCTATTTGAAATAGACAATGTATATACGATATCGTCTTGTGTATAAGACAATTTATACCAGATATTGTCTTGTGCATAAGATAATATTAATCAATTGTCAGGATTGACAAAGCATCATTTTCTTTTTATAATCATAAACATGTGAGACAACGGCGTTTTCATCCTTGTATGAGAGCGCCCTTTTTTGCTATAAAAGTATTATCAATAGATAGCTTGGAGGCATGTTTATATGCATTACAGGCTATCTATTAGATAATCTGAGCTGCATGAACAAGAAGGGCGAAAGCCCAGATTGTGAATGTGGCAGCAGATGCGGGAGTGCAAAGCACGGAGCATCTGGCTTTTATAGATTCAGATGGTAAAAATAAAACAAGCGGGAGGTTTCTTATGAACAATTACACACGCGAGGATATTTTGAGGATGGTTGAAGAGGAGGACGTTGGTTTCATTCGTCTTCAGTTCACAGATATGTATGGAACTTTGAAAAATGTAGCAATCACCAGCAGCCAGCTTGAGAAGGCGCTGGATAATGAGTGCATGTTCGATGGTTCTGCCATTGAAGGTTTTGCGAGAATGGAAGATTCGGATATGTATCTTCGCCCGGATCTGAATACATTTGAAATCTTTCCGTGGAGACCGCAGCAGGGGAAAGTAGCAAGGTTGCTCTGTGATGTACAGAAAGCGGACGGCAGTATGTTTGAAAGTGATCCAAGATATGTGTTAAAGAAAGTGATTGCCGAAGCAAAAGAGATGGGGTATACATTTGACGTGGGACCAGAGTGTGAGTTCTTCTTATTCCATACGGACGAAGACGGACTTCCGACTACATTTTCTCATGAGAAGGCAAGCTATTTTGATCTGGGACCGTTAGATTTAGGAGAAAATGCAAGGCGTGATATTGTTCTGACACTGGAGGATATGGGATTTGAAGTAGAAGAATCTCACCATGAATTTGCACCGGCACAGCATGAAGTGGATTTTAAATATGATGAGGCACTTTTAACTGCGGATAATATTATGACATTTAAACTAGTCGTAAAGACGATTGCCAAGCGTCACGGGCTTCATGCTACATTTATGCCGAAACCGAAGTACAATGAAAATGGCTCTGGTATGCATATGAATATGTCCCTTCATAATGAAGCGGGGGAAAATGTATTCAATGACAAGAATGACCCGAATGGTATGAGTAAAGAGGCATACTATTTTATTGGCGGTTTGATGAAGCACATTAAAGCCATGACATTTATCACGAATCCTATTGTAAATTCTTATAAACGGTTTGTGCCGGGATTTGAGGCACCGGTGCATATCGCATGGTCCAGAAAGAATCGGACGCCACTTATCCGAATTCCGGCAGACCGTGGGGGGAACGTCAGAATCGAACTTCGTAGTCCGGATACTGCAGCAAACCCTTATCTGGCACTGGCAGTATGTCTGGCAGCAGGACTGGACGGTATCCGTAGTAAGATTATGCCACCGGACAGCATCGACCGCAACTTATTTGAGATGAGCGAGGAAGAACTCAAAGAGGCAGGAGTAGAAAAGCTTCCAATGAATCTGATGGAAGCGTGTCAGGAATTTGAAAAAGACGAGTATATTAAAAATGTACTTGGAAATGATCTGGTGCAGAAGTATACACAAGCTAAGAAAAAGGAATACGAGGAATATGTAACCCAGGTCACAGAATGGGAGCTTAATAAATATTTACATCGAATCTAAGCCCGCTGTTGTGTGAAATATTTCTTATCAGAGAGAAGAAAAGATTCAGGAAGCTGCTAAAAGCGGACAGAAGGTCGGTTTTATCAGCGATACACAGCAGGAGGTGGCAAATTGGTAGGTATTATAGTTGTATTTCCGAACAAGGATAATGCGACCAATATCCGAAATCTGTTAGTGCGTGCAGGGCTTAATGTTACTGGAGTGTGCACGACAGGAGCGCAGGCGATGAACTACGCAGATTCTGTTGATGAAGGAATTATCGTGTGTGGATACAAACTAAAAGATATGATGTATTCAGAATTAAGAGAATATTTGCCGGATCGCTTTGAGATGCTTTTGATTGCGTCACAAGGGAAATGGGAAGAAGGGCTGGCAAGTGGTGTCATGGGACTGACTATGCCGATCAAAGCGTATGATCTTATGAATACCCTTCAGATGATGCTTCAAAATATGGACCGGCGGCGCAGAAAACGTAAGAAAACGATTAAGAGCAGGACTCCTGAACAGGAAGCATTGATCCGAAAAGCAAAAGAATTGCTGATGGCGCGAAATAATATGACAGAAGAAGAGGCACACCGGTATCTTCAGAAGAACAGTATGGACAGCGGAACGAATATCGTAGAGACAGCGGAGATGGTACTTAGCATTATGAATGAATAAAGATGGGAGAAATAATAAAAATGAAATTCACAAAAATGCAAGGTCTGGGGAACGATTACGTTTATGTAAATTGTTTCAAAGAAAAAATCGACAATCCACCTGAGGTGGCAAAGATTGTCAGTAACAGACATTTCGGAATCGGGTCAGACGGTCTGATCATGATCAATCCGTCTAAGGTGGCTGATTTTGAAATGGAGATGTATAATGCAGATGGTTCCAGAGGAGAAATGTGTGGAAATGGAATCCGTTGTGTTGCAAAGTATGTCTATGATTACGGACTGACTGATAAGACACACATTTCCGTGGAGACACTTGGAGGAATTAAATATCTGGATCTGACGGTGAAAGATGGAAAAGTTGCACTGGTACGTGTTGATATGGGAGAACCGGAGCTTGACCCGGAGAAAATTCCGATTATAATGAAAGGGTATTCCGATGAAACTGATAGGGTACTAAATGCTCAGATTAAAGTAGACGGGAAAGAGTATCATATGACTGGTGTATCAATGGGAAACCCTCACGATGTTGTCTACATTGATGATGTACAGGGACTTGACATTGAAAAAATCGGACCGAAATTCGAGAACCATGAGAGATTTCCACAGCGGATTAATACAGAATTCGCAAGAGTTATCGACAGAAAGACCGTGGAAATGCGTGTGTGGGAGAGAGGATCCGGCGAGACACTTGCATGTGGAACCGGAGCATGTGCTGTAGCAGTCGCGAGCATTTTAAACGGATATACAGAGCGAGAAGTAGAAATCCGTCTTCTGGGAGGAAATCTTCAGATTGAATGGAATGAAGAAGATAATCATGTCTATATGACAGGTCCGGCGACCGTTGTATTTGACGGGGAGATAGAACTGTAAGAAGATATCACATAATGAATAAATAAAGGAGACTAGAAAGATGTTTAAAGTAAACGAAAATTATCTGAAATTACCAGGAAGTTACCTTTTTTCAACGATTGGAAAGAAAGTATCAGCATATCAGGCAGCTAATCCAGACAAGCAGATCATCCGACTTGGAATCGGTGATGTAACACAGCCACTTGCACCTGCGATTATCGAGGCCATGCATAAAGCAGTCGATGAGATGGGACATGCCGAGACATTTCACGGATATGCACCAGATCTTGGATACGAATTTTTAAGAAGCGCCATGGCAAAGAACGATTATCAAGATAAAGGCTGCGACATTCAGGCAGACGAAATCTTTATTTCTGATGGTGCAAAATGTGATTCAGGAAATATTCAGGAAATTTTTGCGGCAGACAGTAAGATTGCAGTGTGTGACCCGGTTTACCCTGTGTACGTTGATACAAATGTAATGGCAGGACGTACCGGAACTTACGATGCAAAGACAGAGACATGGAGCAATGTGATCTACATGCCTTGTACAAAAGAAACAAACTTTGCACCGGTATTGCCGGAAGAGACACCGGACATCATTTATCTGTGTTTTCCGAATAATCCGACAGGTTCTACAATCACAAAAGCACAGCTTCAGGAGTGGGTAGATTACGCTAATAGAGTCGGAGCAGTCATCATCTACGACTCTGCATATGAAGCATATATCTCCGAGTCAGACGTACCACACACCATTTACGAGTGCGAAGGAGCAAGAACATGCGCAATAGAGCTTCGAAGCTTCTCTAAGAATGCAGGATTTACAGGAGTACGTCTTGGAGCAACCGTTATTCCAAAAGATCTGAAATCCGGAGACGTGATGCTTCATTCCCTGTGGGCAAGACGTCATGGAACAAAATACAACGGAGCACCTTACATCGTACAACGTGCAGGGGAAGCGGTATACAGCGAAGCGGGAAAGGCTCAGTTAAAAGATCAGGTCGCTTATTACATGAACAATGCAAAAACAATCAAACAAGGACTGAAAGACGCAGGATACAACGTATCCGGCGGCGTGAATGCACCATATATCTGGTTAGAAGTACCAAAAGGAATGACATCCTGGGATTTCTTCGATTATCTGCTTGAAAAAGCAAACGTAGTCGGAACACCAGGTTCAGGATTCGGACCAAGCGGAGAAGGATATTTCCGCCTGACAGCATTTGGAACATACGAAAACACAGTAGCAGCAATCAAGAGAATCAAAGAAATGTAAATTGCAGTAAAATTGTAGATGGGGACGTAGCATTTTGTGAAAATGCTACGTCCCCATCAGCGATTTGAAAAATGTCTGGTGAAAAAGGGAAAATGTGAAAAGGGAAAATGCAAAAAATCTATTGACATTCTCTTGAATACGTGTATAATCAATATTTGCTGGACAAATAAAACAGCAGAGTAAGTCACATTAATGCGGATTGGTGTAATGGCAGCACAGCAGACTCTGACTCTGTTAGTAGAGGTTCGAGTCCTCTATCCGTAGTTATTGATGCTGAGTATTTCGTAAGAGATACTCAGCATTTTGCGTATACGGGTGCTGCGTTCGGGACGTAGAGGTTGAAAGAGTAAACATTGACACTTTTTATTTTCACACAATAGATGCAGATTTCCTAATATATCAGATAGAAAATGAGAGATATAAATTTGGTGAAAAATTGCGAAAAAATAAAAAAAGGGTATTGACTTTTTTTCAGAATTAAGTATAATAATATTTGTTCGCTGATAACGCAGAACATCACACTAATGCGGATTGGTGTAATGGCAGCACAGCAGACTCTGACTCTGTTAGTAGAGGTTCGAGTCCTCTATCCGTAGTTCCTTGGCAGGGGCGCCGGATACTTGAATGAGTATCCGGTTACTTAATTAAAGATATATCGGAGTGTGGCTCAGCTTGGTAGAGCGCTACGTTCGGGACGTAGAGGTCGCAAGTTCAAATCTTGTCACTCCGACTATGATTGGTCGCAAAGCTGATATATGGTTAGTTTTGTGGCTTTTCTTTTTATAAAATTGTAGTTTAAATATTTTCCATGGTATACTGAGTTTATAGAGTTGGAAGGGGGGAATATTATGACTGATAAAAAAGAAAAGTCAATGATACAGTATTTCTTATTATTCATGTTTAGTTTTGAAATTCTATTTATTTTTTTGGGGATTTTATATAATCAGGTGTTTCATTTAAAAAAGTTCTCAGAAGGTTATATTTTGATGCTTTTACCAACCATGAGTACTTTGTTTGCAAAACAACGGGCATCAAGTCAGAATGAATCCAATAAATTTTTTCGGTTTTATAAAATTTGTTTTGCAGGAATGACGATATATACTGTAATATCCGTTATTATTCCAAGTAGTGTCTTTATATCTCAAATATTGATGATAGCTGAATCATTATGCAGTATTTACTTTTTACAATCCATTGGGGAAAATATTTTGGTCAATATAGGTCTGTCTTATAATGTTTCGTTTAAGGAAGTATTGAAATATGCGTTGCTTTATATTGCTATTTTTATCCTTATGGTTCGAGTGGAATTCGTATGTGATTATCTAAAAACAGGAGATGTAGCGCAATTAAAGGTTCCATTGGCAGATGTGAAACAGCTAGTTGGTTTTGCGCCACTGTTTATCTTTACATTTATTATATTCTTGGGCGAGGAATATGGGTGGGGATATTTTTTGTTTCCATTGCTGGAGAAAGAATATGGAGTTTATAAAGCAATATTTTTCCTGGGAACGATAGAAGTGCTTTTTCATTTGCCGATAGACTATATGATAACTAAACTTCCAATTACTTTTTTTATTGGACGGTCTGTTATGCTTATTAGCCATACAATTTTTATGTGTTGGATTTATAAGCGAACATCAACTATATGGATTGCAGTGGTGATTCATTTCTTAAATAATAATTTATTAGGATTATGGAAATTAACAGAGAATAGCTTTACATTTTCAACGCCATTGGCAGTCATTTGTTATGTTGTAATATTCGGCTCGTTTATCTTTTCAAAAACATTAAAAAATCAAAGAAAGCCAGTTGCAAAGGAATTTTCTGTGCTATAATGAAGAAACAGCTTGATTGTGCCAAGGCACATTCATTGTTCTAGGAGTGACATCATGAAAATAGGTATTTTTGACTCGGGCATGGGTGGGTTGTCTGTTCTGCACCGTGCACTTCGCATGATACCAGAAGCAGATTTTCTCTATTATGCGGACGAGGAGCACGTCCCATATGGGGAAAAAACAAGAGAGCAAGTCCGGGGATATATTGACGAAATTATAGCATTTATGATAAAGAAGCAGGTAGATGCGATTGTGATTGCCTGCAATACAGCTACGAGTGTGGCCACAAAAGAATACAGAAGTCAGTTTCCACTGCCGATTGTGGGCATGGAACCGGCAGTGAAAAAAGCAGTAGAAGAATATGCTGACAGACCGGGAAGAATCCTGGTGGCAGCAACACCAATCACAATTCAAGGAGACAAGCTTCATCACTTGGTGGACCGGGTGGATAAGCGTGATATGGTAGATCTGGTTGCGCTTCCAAAGCTGGTTAGATTTGCAGAGCAGGAAATATTCGATCAGAATCAGATCGTGCCGTATCTTAAGGAGGCGCTGAAGGATTATCCATTAGAGGAATATAAAGCATTTGTCCTTGGCTGTACCCATTTTAATTATTTCAAAGAGAGCTATCAGGAGATTTTCCCGAATAAGATAGAACTTGTAGATGGAAATGAAGGAGCACTTCGGGAATTAATCCGTAGAATGGAAAAAGAGTGTGATACGATCAGTGTGAAGAATGGGGCTAATGATGCAGAGGAATTTTCAAAAACTGATCGGGTTACATATTATTTTTCTGGTAAGCAGATTTCAGCGGCAGACCAGATACGTATTGACAAATATATGTGTCAGTTAGACCGAATGGCACTTATATAAAATTCCATATAAAGGAGGATGACAAATATGAGGTATCAGATTCAGGGAGATACTCTTCCGGTTGTGATCTGCCAGCTTGAAGCGGGTGAGCGGATGATTACGGAAGGGGGCGGTATGTCCTGGATGTCTCCGAACATGAAGATGGAGACAACGACCAATGGAGGGATTGGGAAAGCTGTAGGAAGAATGTTCTCAGGAGAGAAGATGTTCCAGAATATTTACACTGCACAGGGAGGAAACGGAATGATCGCATTTGCTTCTTGCTTTCCAGGATCGATTCGTGCATTTAACATCAGACCGGGGCAGGAAATGATCTTCCAGAAGAGTGCATTTCTGGCAAGTGAAGCGGGAGTACAGTTGTCTGTACATTTCCATAAGAAAGTGGCTTCCGGATTATTTGGAGGAGAAGGATTTGTTCTTCAGAAAGTCAGTGGACAGGGAGTTGCATTTGCGGAATTTGACGGACATGTAGTGGAATATGAACTGCAGCCGGGACAGCAGATTGTGATTGATACGGGACATCTTGCAGCAATGACAGCCAGTTGTCAGATGGATATTCAGACTGTGCCGGGCGTGAAGAATATGCTTTTTGGAGGCGAAGGACTGTTTAATACCGTGATTACAGGACCGGGAAGGGTATGGCTTCAGACAATGCCGATCAGTAATGTTGCCGGGGTACTCAGACCATATATTCCGTCAGGCTCATAAGGTGAGGTATTTATAAGGCGCACGGATAAAAAACTGGTTATTATAGGTGCAATTCAAATTTGCATATAACCAAGTTTTGAATCCGTGCGTTTATAATTTTAACAATACAGGAATAGAGGAAGTGAGATGGAAATGGAGAAGGTGAAGAAGGAGCTCATGCATATGTTTCATGCGTGGAGAATATTGTTAGGGAGTCTGGTGAAATGGATTCTATTATCAATTGTGATTGGCGGTGTGATCGGTGTCATCGCCAGTGCATTTGCGAATCTGATCGCGTGGGCAACGGACTTTCGTATGGGGCATATGTGGATGGTATATCTGCTGCCTTTTGCAGGTCTCATGATTGTTTTTCTTTATCATGTTACGGGGCAAGAGAAGAATGCCGGAACAGATATGGTGCTTATGGTAGTACGGTCAGATCAGAATACGATGCCGGGAAGAGTGGCACCATTGATTTTGATTGCGACAGCTTTGACGCATTTGTTTGGAGGTTCTGCCGGCCGGGAAGGTGCGGCACTTCAGTTTGGGGCAAGCCTCGGAAACTGGCTAGGACGTAAGATACATTTGAATGAGAGTGATAAACGTATTATGACGCTGGCGGGTATGAGCGCAGCTTTTGCAGCACTATTTGGAACGCCGATGGCAGCAGCATTGTTCCCGATGGAGGTTATCAGCGTCGGGATTATGTATTATGCAGCGCTCGTTCCGTGCGTGTTCTCCGCATTTATCGGAGAGCGGATTTCAATCCTTATGGGAGTTCGGACACTGACTGCGCCGTATCCCGTAGAAAAAGTACCGAATTTTTATGGAATCGCGTGGGGGAAAGCGATTCTTCTGGCAATCTGTTTTGCATTTGCCGGAGCGCTGTTTTGCGTGATGTTACATATTTTTGAAAAGCAGTTGAAAAAATGGTTTCAGAATCCGTACCTTCGAGTGTTTGTTGGAGGTGTGACAGTCGTTCTTTTGTGGAAGATTACGGGAACAGATACCTATCTGGGACTTGGTGGAGGTACGATTGCGCAGAGTTTTGCAGAATCTCAGAAATTGTGGGTATTTTTGCTGAAAATATTATTTACATGTATCACACTTTGTTCTGGTTTTAAAGGCGGTGAGATAGTCCCGTCACTGTTTATTGGGGCAACATTCGGCTCCGCACTGGCACCGATATTTGGCTTGCCGGTAGATATCTGTGCAGCGTGTGGGATGGTAGGCGTGTTCTGTGCTGTGACAAACAGTCCGATCAGTTCCCTTCTGATCGCATTTGAGCTGTTTGGATTTGCGGGTATGCCGTATTTTTGTACCGTGATTGCGGTCAGTTATCTGCTGTCCGGATATCAGAGCCTTTATAAAGCGCAGAAGATTGTGTACTCCAAGACGGAAAACAAATACATAGATAGGAATACGACCTCTTAAGATAATAAAAATGCCACACAGACAGGTGACGAAAGAAAGCCTTGAATCTGTGTGGCGCTTTCGCTAAAAAAACAATCAATTGAAATTAATTAGCGTCGCAGGACTGCAATCACGACTCCGAATTTTAACCATTGTACCATATCGGTATGATTGTTCGGGTCAACTGTGATAATATCGCCATAACCGTTGATCGGGAGCAGATGACAAGGATTTCCCTGTTGCATCTTGCGGATAAATGCGCGGCCGGTCGGCTTGTGGATCAGGATACAGGTGTCACCGTCACGCGGAGGTTTCTTTGAAATCCCCAGGATATCATTTCTGACATACACAGGATTAAGGTGGTTGGAAGTAATGCGAATGCCACAATGCAGGCGTTCACCATATTTCTTAATATATTCCGGACAGTAGATACGTTCTTCATTCGCAGAATCCAGTACCATACCATCTTCCATGTTGCCGGTCAGTACAAGAACATCCAGCATATTTTCTGAATCCTGCTCGTGACTCATCATTTCCAGTTCGAAATCAATCTTGCCACTGATGTATGCCTTCTGGCGATTATTTAGCAGACGAAACTTTTTCAGACATTCCATTTCCGGATTATCATTTCCAAATAACTCATAAAGAAAATGCCCTGTCAGTTTGTAGATTTGCATGGCGATCATGATATCAATTTTGTCAGTCCTACGAGAAATGATATTTTTGTAAGTAGACACCGAAATTTCCAGTTTGGATGCAAATTCTGCCTGTGTCATTCCGAGATTTAAACGTTCTTTTTCCAGATTCTGGACAAAACAGTCCAATAATACATTTTTCGTCATATTTGTCTCAATTCCCCCTCTTTTTTGTTTGCTGGAATAATGGACAAAAAACTGACCATTTATAAAATGATGTTGAAAAAAAGTCGTAAATTTCGGTTAAGTAATTAGCTTAGTAGTTGGATATAATACTTTATGTAAGTATTATAGCAAGTGCGTTTTTTCAAATCAACTACAGAATCAGGGGGAATGTAACATGGAGGATGCAACACTACAAGTTTTATCGAAATGCAATATTACGCCAAAATATAAAGGGTATACATATTTACCAGTGGCGGTCAGACTGGCGGATCAGTACATGAGAGAGCCGCTGTGCATTATGGCTGATATTTATCCTGTTATTGGACAGATCTATGACGAATCGCCAAGAAAAGTAGAGCGGGCAATCCGGAAGGTTGTAGAAGTGGGGTGGCAGAACAACCGGGAATATATGGTGGAGATCATGGGATTTGGTGCGAAGAAATGTCCTGGAAATGCGCAGTTTATTGATGCACTTGTGTATTATATCAGCTGGAAATTCAACAGTAATCCACAGCCAGCTTTGAGAGGAATTGTCTAAGAGAAGATTGAAAGAAAGGAAAAGAAAAAAAAGAACATAAAAAAGTTGAAAAAATGTCTTGCAAAGAAAAAAAACATGTGCTAACATAAGAGCATCTTTTTAGAGACAGTATAGAAAATGCAGAGAAAGAGACTCTGTTCGTGATAACTTGACAGGAATATGACGCCACCGACTGAGAGCGTCATTTGAGGGAAAGGAACAATAGGGAACACTCTGGAGCAGACTGAGCGAAAGCAATTTAGGTTTAAATTTACAGCAATTGCAAGTAGAGCAGTACGCTGGCACGCGTTATGTGCGAGAGATGAATTCAAAGACGAGTTCAAAAGCGGGTGGTACCGCGGATATTAAGATAATCCGTCCCGGAATACGATTATGTATTCCGGGACTTTTTGCATTAAGAAAGATACTTTCTGAAAGAAAAATATTAAAAGAGTAATAAAAATGGAACAAAATTTAACAGGAGGGAAACAGTCATGGAATACCAGACAGGCGTAAAGAAAAAAGATACATTGGAGATTACAGAACTTTTAAATGCAAAGACCGGCGAGGCAGTAAAAGTCAATGGTGCAGTGCATACAATCCGTGATATGGGTACAGTTGCATTTGTAATCTTAAGAAAAAGAGAAGGCCTGCTCCAGTGTGTATACGAAGAAGGCAGTGCCACATTTGATCTGAAAGAAATCAAAGAAGCATCAACGCTGGAAGTCGAAGGGGTGCTTGAGCAGAATGAAAAAGCGCCGAATGGCATCGAAATCCGCATGAAAAAAGTTAAAATCTTAAGCCAGCCGGAAGATGAGATGATGCCGCTTGCTATTTCCAAGTGGAAATTAAACACTTCTCTGGAGGCAAAGTTAAATTATCGTTCCATTTCTCTTAGAAATATCAGGGAGCGTGCAAAATTCCGGATTCAGGAAGGATTGACAAGAGCATTTCGTGATTTCTTATATAGTCAGGAATTTACCGAAATTCATACACCGAAGATTGGAGCCAAAAGTGCAGAAGGTGGTGCAAACTTATTTAAGCTGGAATATTTCCACCGTCCGGCAGTGCTCCAGCAAAGTCCTCAGTTCTACAAACAGATGATGGTCGGTGTGTTTGACCGGGTATTTGAAACGGCGCCGGTGTTCCGTGCTGAGAAGCATAATACGAAGAGACATTTGAACGAATATACGAGTCTGGACTTCGAGATGGGCTATATTGATGGATTTGAGGATATTATGGGAATGGAGACAGGATTTCTCCAGTATGCCATGGAACTTTTAAAAAAAGATTATGCCAGAGAACTGAAGATTCTGAATGTGGAACTTCCGAAAGCAGATCAGATTCCGGCAGTAAAATTCAATGAGATCAAAGAGCTGGTAGCTGAGAAATATAATCACAAGATGCGTAACCCATTTGATCTGGAACCAGAGGAAGAAGTACTGATCGGAAAATATGCAAAAGAAGAGTGGGGCAGCGATTTTGTATTTGTTACGCACTATCCGTCCAAGAAGCGTCCATTTTACGCGATGGACGATCCGGAGGATCCGAAATATACACTGAGCTTTGATCTTCTCTTCCGTGGCCTTGAGATTACGACCGGAGGTCAGAGAATCCACGATTATCAGACACTTCTAAAGAAGATTGAAGCAAGAGGCATGACGACAGAAGGTATGGATCAGTATCTTGCTACATTTAAACATGGCATGCCGCCACACGGAGGACTGGGAATTGGACTGGAACGCTTGACGATGCAGCTGCTTGGGGAGGATAATGTAAGAGAAACAACATTATTCCCAAGAGACTTAAGCAGACTGGAGCCATAGAGAATTCTCAGACAGTTCTTCTCATCTATGCTCCCCCATAAAAGTGGAAATGTACCTGCTTAACCACCCGGGAGCGAAATGAGCAGAAAGGATGGAAGAAGCTATGTTTGGAAAGAGATGTTCTTTATGTGGAGGAAAACTGAATAGTAATGGAATCTGTACGGAGTGTGGATTAGACAATAACAAATCCGATAAAAATTATCGAATAAACCAAAGTGAATGTGATCATGAACCATTGACTCATGTGCATTATGGCAAGAATGAAAAACCGGAGAAACAGCCGAAGCCGAATACACCGAGACAGTCCTGGCAGGGGAGGCAAAAAAATAACAACTGGCAGCAGGATCGGTCCTGGCAGGGGAGTACAACTACTTACTCTGGAAATACAGGAAGTACAGGGCGTAAGAAAGTCGGTAAGAAGAAAAAGCCGGGAAGGATCATCAGTAAGATTATAGCAGTCATTGTCATCTTCAATGTATTTTTGGGTATTTTCCAACCGATGGTCAGTGATATTTTAGATGATGTAATCAGCGGATACCAGGAGAATACACAAGACTATACAAGAAGTGACCCGTATGAAAATGTGACAAAAGAACTTCCGGCAGATGGTGAGAGTGTAAGTTTTGAGCTGACCAGTGGTGACTATGTGGTCGGTGTGCACATTCCGGAAGGAAATTATCAGGCGGATGTATCTTATGATTACGATACGGTCCAGGTTGATGACTGGGACAGTGGATTTTACCTTTATGAATATGCAGGGCGGACAGACGGTGATTATCTGGATGACTTAAGATTATACAATGGAGCGATTGTTCACATTTCTTCACAGACAACGATTACACTTTATTCAGATAATGCGCAGACAGAAAACATTCTTTATGAAAATAATCCACTGGCAGGACAAGAGCCTTTGGTAGTAAAAAAAGACCTGACCGTAGGTCCTGACCTTCCGGCAGGGGTGTATGATCTCATACTGGTCAGTGGAGAAGGCAGTGTGGACGTTGATATTTATACAGAATATGGTGAATCTATGGAGACAAAAGATCTGTATCTGGGCGAGAATTGCACAGACGGAAAGGAATATAAGAATCTTGTTCTTCCGAAAAATGCGCAGATTACATTAGATGACAATATGGAACTCAGACTGACTCCAAGCGAGCATATATCAACGACGGATTATTATGAATATTACAATTATTAAAGATAAGAATTAAGATGTAAGATAACTGGCAGACAGGAGGGTGCTTAAAATGGCAAACAAAATCTCAGACGAGACCATTGAGTATGTGGGTATTCTGGCGAAGCTGGAACTTTCAGAGAAAGAGAAAGAAGAAGCCAAGGCAGATATGGAAAAAATGTTGGACTACATTGATGTATTAAATGAACTTGACACGGATGGAATTGAACCGATGTCTCATGTATTTCCGGTAAATAATGTATTTCGCGAAGACGTTGTGACAAATGGTGATGGCAGCAGTGATACATTGGCAAATGCACCACTTATGAAGGATCAGAGCTTCAAGGTGCCGAAGACGATCGGATAGGAGGAGACGAGTTATGGATATTATGGGTCTGACAGCAGTAGAACTCGGAAAGAAAATAAAAGCAAAAGAAATTTCAGTTACGGAAGCCACGCAGGCGTATCTGGATCAGATTGAAAAGGTAGAGAATGATGTGCACAGCTATGTGACCATTGATAAAGAGGGTGCATTAAAGCGTGCCGAAGAAGTTCAGAAGATGATCAATGACGGAACACTTCTGAGTCCTCTTGCAGGTGTTCCGGTGGCAATCAAGGATAATATGTGCACGAAAGGGATGAGAACAACTTGCAGTTCCAAAATTCTGGAAAATTTTGTTCCAACCTTTACTTCAGAGGCAGTTTTGAACTTGGAAAAAGCCGGTGCAGTCATAATCGGAAAGACGAATATGGATGAATTCGCCATGGGAAGTACAACCGAGACTTCTTATTATGGAGTGACAAGAAATCCATGGAATCTGGGACATGTGCCAGGCGGTTCTTCAGGCGGCTCCTGCGCAGCAGTGGCAGCAGGTGAGTGCGCTTATGCACTTGGTTCTGATACAGGTGGATCGATCCGTCAGCCGAGTTCATTTTGTGGTGTAACGGGGATTAAACCGACTTATGGAACGGTATCTAGGTACGGACTGATTGCTTACGGTTCTTCGCTGGATCAGATCGGACCAATTGCGAAAGATGTGACAGATTGTGCGACTATCCTTGAGACAATCGCTTCTCATGATGTAAAAGACAGTACTTCCGTGGAGCGGGAATATGACTTTACTTCGGCATTGGCAGACGACGTGAAAGGTATGAAGATTGGTATTCCGAGAGATTACTTTGGGGATGGATTAAGCGCAGACGTAAAAGAGCAGATTTTAAATGCAGTGAAGGTCCTGGAAGAAAAAGGCGCAGTTGTAGAAGAATTTGATTTAAGTCTTGTGAAATATGCGATTCCGGCATACTACATTATTGCAGATGCTGAGGCAAGTTCTAACTTGGCACGTTTTGATGGCGTAAAATATGGTTACCGCACAGAAGAATACGAAGGACTTCACAACATGTACAAAAAGACACGTTCCGAAGGATTCGGAGCAGAAGTAAAGCGCAGGATCATGCTTGGATCTTTCGTATTAAGCTCTGGATATTATGATGCTTACTATCTGAAAGCACTTCGTACAAAGGCACTGATTAAACAGGCATTTGACAAAGCATTTGCAAAATATGATATGATCGTGGCTCCGGCGGCTCCGACAACGGCACCAGAGCTTGGAAAGAGCTTAAGTGATCCGATGAAAATGTATTTGAGTGACATTTACACAATCTCCGTGAACCTGGCAGGACTTCCGGGAATCAGTATTCCGGTAGGAAAAGATTCCAAAGGTCTTCCGGTCGGCATGCAGCTTATCGGAGACTGCTTCCAGGAGAAAAAAATTATCCAGGCAGCCTACACATTTGAACAGACAAGAACTTATGAAGCACCACAGTTTGTGAAGGAGGGAAGATAATTATGGCAAAGCAGTATGAGACAGTCATTGGACTTGAGGTTCACGTAGAACTTGCGACAAAGACAAAGATTTTCTGTGGTTGCAGCACCCAGTTCGGAGGTGCGCCAAATACCCACACATGTCCGGTATGTACTGGTATGCCAGGTTCCCTTCCGGTACTGAACAGACAGGTAGTAGAGTATGCAATGGGAATCGGACTTGCAACTCACTGTGATATTACAAGAGTATGCAAATTCGATCGTAAGAATTACTTCTATCCGGATAACCCACAGAATTATCAGATTTCCCAGTTATATTTACCAATCGCAAGAAATGGTTATGTAGAGATCGAAGTTGGAGATACGAAGAAAAAAATACGGATCCATGAAATGCATATGGAGGAAGATGCCGGTAAGCTGATCCATGACGAGTGGGACGATACATCACTGGTAGATTACAACCGAAGCGGTGTACCGCTTGTGGAGATTGTATCGGAGCCGGATATGCGCTCTTCTGAGGAAGTTATTGCATATCTGGAAAAGCTTCGTACAACGATTCAGTATCTTGGTGCTTCTGACTGCAAATTGCAGGAGGGCTCTATGAGAGCGGACGTGAACCTGTCCGTTCGTGAAATGGGAACCAGTGAATTCGGAACAAGAACGGAGATGAAGAACCTGAACTCCTTTAAGGCAATTGCAAGAGCCATCGAAGGAGAACGGGAGCGTCAGATCGAGCTTCTGGAAGCCGGAAAGAAAGTTGTTCAGGAGACGAGACGCTGGGATGACAACAAAGAATCATCACATGCAATGCGTTCCAAAGAAGATGCACAGGATTACCGTTACTTCCCGGAACCGGACCTTGTCCCGATTGTTATCAGCCAGGAATGGATTGACCGGGTTAAGAAACGACAGCCGGAATTTCGTGAGGAAAAATTAAAGCGTTACAAGAAAGAGTTCGATATTCCACAATATGATGCAGAAATCCTCACAGAATCTAAACATATGGCGGATATCTTTGAAGAAACAACTGCTTTATGTGGAAAACCTAAGAAAGTTTCCAACTGGCTCATGGTGGAGACGATGCGGCTCTTAAAAGAACATAACATGGAATCAGAAGATATTACATTTACACCGGAGAACCTTGCGAAACTAATCGAGCTTGCAGATGCAGGAACAATCAACAGCTCGGTGGCGAAAGAAGTTTTTGATCATGTGTTCGAGGAAAATGTAGATCCAGAAAAGTATGTTGAAGAACACGGGCTTAAAACGGTCAATGACGAAGGAGCACTTATAGAAGTTCTCGAAAAAGTTATTGCAGATAATCCACAGGCTGTAGTAGACTATAAGGGTGGAAAAGAGAAGGCACTTGGAGCACTGGTAGGTCAGACGATGAAAGCAATGAAGGGGAAAGCAAATCCCGGACTGGTCAACCAGAAGCTTCGTGAGATGTTAAAGTAAAAAGAGTGACCTGGCTTTTGCCGGGTTACTTTTTTGCACGGAATAAATAGTTATAAAAACAAAAGAGTATATAAGGAGGTCGCCATGGGAGGATTTTTTGGTGTAGCATCAAAGCAGGACTGTGTCCTGGAATTATTTTACGGAGTAGACTATCACTCACATCTTGGTACAAGACGAGGAGGAATGGCAGTTTATGGAAAGGATGGATTTTACCGTGCCATTCATAATATAGAGAATTCTCCATTCCGTACAAAGTTTGATCATGATGTGTCAGAAATGAAAGGATATCTTGGAATTGGCTGTATTTCCGATTATGATCCGCAGCCACTTTTGATTCAGTCACACCTTGGAAGCTTTGCGATCACAACAGTCGGAAAAGTTAATAACTATGAGGAACTGTTAAAAGGTCTGTTTGAGAAGGATCATTCACATTTTCAGGAAATGACTAACGGGCAGATCAATGTGACAGAGCTTGTGGCGGCGCTAATCTGTGAGAAAGAATCCATAGTAGAAGGAATCAAATATGTACAGGATGTTGTAGATGGTTCTATGACGATGCTTGTCATGACAAAAGAAGGAATCTATGGTGCAAGGGACAGGTATGGGCGAACACCTCTTGTGATAGGTAAGAAGGATGATTCTTACTGTCTTTCATTTGAAAGTCATGCTTATATTAACTTGGGCTATACCGATTATAAGGAACTGGGACCTTGCGAGGTCGTCTATGTGACATCGGAGGGAGTAGAAGAAATACGCCCGGCAAGAACTGGCAAGATGAAGATCTGTTCTTTCCTGTGGGTATACTATGGATATCCGACTTCTGCGTATGAAGGGGTAAATGTTGAGGAAATGCGTTACCGTTGCGGAAGTATGCTGGCAAAGCGTGATGGAGATAGTGTGCATCCGGATATTGTAGCAGGTGTGCCGGATTCAGGTATTGCTCATGCAATCGGATATGCAAATGAATCAGGAATTCCGTATGCAAGACCATTTATCAAATACACACCGACATGGCCGAGATCATTTATGCCGACCAACCAAAGTCAGCGTGACCTGATCGCGAGAATGAAGCTGATCCCTGTACAGGCTCTGATTGAAGACAAGAAATTACTCTTGATCGATGACTCGATCGTTCGTGGAACACAGCTTCGTGAGACAACAGAGTTTTTATATAGAAGCGGAGCGAAGGAAGTGCATATCCGCCCGGCATGTCCACCGCTTCTTTATGGATGTAAATACCTGAACTTCTCAAGATCGAAATCCGAGATGGATCTGATCACGAGAAGAGTCATTCAGGAGCAGGAAGGCGGAGAAGTATCTGCAGAGGTATTAAAAGAGTATTCAGATCCATGCTCCGACCGCTATGCAAATATGATCGAAGAAATTCGAAGAATCCAGAACTTTACGTCACTAAGATACCATAGACTGGATGATCTTTTAGAGTCTATTGGAATTGATCCAAGTCAGGTATGTACGTATTGCTTCGATGGACGGGAGTAATTTTTACTGATTATATAATGCATAATGAAAATCCACTTGATTTGTCTTCCCTGTGCAAGACGTTCTGATGAGCCTGATAGAACAGAAAACTTAAAAGCAAAGGCTTTTAAGTTTTCTACAGTCTCATCGCCACTGCACAGAAGTCAGAAAAATCAGGTGGATTTTCTGTTCTGCAGTTTCCCGGCAGTATATAATCAATAAAACTTACATGTTGACACGAAGTTGCGGGATAATATGCAAAAATACAGGTCATTCTATCCGACTACAGAGCGATGGAGATGAGACTAGAGTTCGAGTGAAAGCCATTGCTTGCACTCGAACTGTTTTAATAGGCTCAGCGGAATGTTCCGCTCTGGGAGGATAAAATGACCTGTATTTTTGTATGTTTACTCTTGCAACGCTTTCAATACACTACTTTCGGCTTCTATCTGGCTTTTGAGTTCGAGGATAAGTGTGCATTGCTGACGGATGTCTGCAGAGCGAATCTCGCATTGTTCTTTGATTCTGTGCAGACGTTCTGCATAGAGCTGGACACTGTGATTATCAAGAGGCTTGTCTTTCAGCATGGCTTCTTCTAACACAGCTTTCTGATACATTTTCTCAACAGTTTCTAATTGTTTCAGCAGTTCTGGTATTTTCTTCAAATATTCCCCGTATACTTCCAGTTGCTGACATTCTTTCTGAGTGTTCATAAGTAATTCCATGGCAAACTCCAATCTTTATAATTTATAGAAAAATGACATTAGTAGTTCTTAATCATAGTATAAAGTACTTGGAGCTGAAATGCATTATGATCTTATTTTTTTACTGCTGTAAAATTAACGTGTGAATTTAATTGTAAAGAAGAAAAAGAATTGTTATACTAAGAAAAAGAACTGAAAGGAAGTGGTGAAAATGCCAAATATAAAACCAATTTCTGATTTGAGAAATTATACAGAAGTTTTAAAAGAAACAAGTGAAGGTGCTCCGGTATTTTTGACTAAAAATGGCAGAGGTGAGTACGTGATTTTGGATATGAAAGATTATGATAGAATGAAAGCAGAATTAGCATTGATGGCTGAATCAGGGAAAGGTGAAAAAACGGTAAGGGAAGAGGATTGGGTGTCAACGGAGGAAGTGGAGGAAAGTTATGAGTAGTTTTGTATCCCTTGAGGATGTGAAGAAAATATATCAGATGGGCGAGGTGCAGATTATGGCTGCGGCCGGTATTGATTTCCAGATTGAGAGGGGAGAATTTGCGGTTGTGGTAGGCCCAAGTGGTGCCGGAAAGACGACAGTATTGAATATTCTTGGAGGAATGGATACGGCAAGCTCCGGGCGTGTGATCGTAGACGGAAAAGATATTGCACAGTATTCACCGAGACAATTGACAGCATATAGAAGAGATGACATTGGTTTTGTATTTCAGTTTTATAATCTGATTCCGAACCTGACTGCTCTTGAAAATGTAGAATTAGCTCTTCAGATCTGTAAGAATCCTATGGATGCCCAGGAGGTTATGGAAGATGTAGGACTTGGTGAGCGTCTGGATAATTTTCCGGCGCAGCTATCTGGTGGAGAACAGCAGAGGGTTTCCATTGCAAGAGCGCTTGCAAAGAATCCGAAGCTTTTGTTGTGTGACGAGCCGACAGGAGCGCTGGATTACAATACAGGTAAAGCAATCTTGAAGCTTCTTCAGGATACTTGCAGGGAAAAGGGGATGACCGTAATTCTGATCACGCACAACTCTGCAATTGCGCCAATGGCGGACCGTGTCATTAAGATAAAGAATGGTATGGTATCAGAGATGACAGTGAACGAACACCCAGTTCCAGTCGAGACGATTGAGTGGTAAAGAGAGGCATTACATATGAAAATGAAACCAACGAGCAAAGATTTTTATATGGAGATCCAGAAGAGCCCGGGGCGATTTCTGTCTATTTTATTTATAGTGGCACTGGGCGTTGCATTTTTCTCAGGAATTCGTGCATCGGAGCCGGATATGAGACTGACGGGAGATGCATATTTTGATGAAAGCAATCTTATGGATATCAAAGCGCTCAGTACATATGGCGTGACACAGGACGATGTGGACGCGATTTTGAAAATCGACGGAGTAGAACATGCAGAGGGCGCGTACAGCGCGGACTTCATGCAGATCGTAGATAAGAAACAAAAAGTTCTGCATGTGATATCTTTACAGGATGAGATGAATCAAGTGAAGTTAAGTGACGGCCGGATGCCCCAAAAAGCAGGGGAATGTCTGGCAGACCAGGATGCAGGATATAAGGTCGGAGATACAATTAAATTGCGTTCCGGAACGTCTGATGAGGTTACAGATACTCTGACGACAGATACGCTGAAAGTTGTCGGCCTTTGCAGCAGTCCGATGTACATTTCTTATGGACGCGGAAGTGCAACGATTGGTACCGGAACTATCAGTGCATTTGTCATGGTGCCGGAAGAGACGTTTGATATGGACGTATACACGGAAGTATATGTACAGGTCAAAGGTGCAAAAAATGAAGTGGCATTTACGGACGGATATGATAAGAAAGTAGAGAAAGTCCTGGATCAGATTGAAGATATTACGGACGAACGTGCTGAAATTCGAAAGCAGGAGCTGGTAAATGAAGCACAAGAGAAGATTGACGAGGCGAGAGAAGAACTGGAGCAGGGCAGAGCGGACGCAGCTTCGGAACTTGCAGATGCGGCGGCTAAGATAGCAGACGCCGAGGAGCAGTTGACGAATGGAAAAGCACAGATTACCAGTGGTAAAAAGCAGATTGCCAGTGCTAAGAATACATTGAGCAAAAAAGAAAGCGAACTGGAACAGGCACAGAATCAATATAATGCCGGACTTGCACAGCTTCAGGAAGGTGAGGATCAATATGAAGCCGGACTTGCACAATATGAGGCTGCGAAACCGGAAGCTGAGGCGAAAATCCAGACTGGAAGAGAAGGACTTGCAGCGCTTCAGCAGATGATTCAGGCAGACCAGCAGACATTGACGGAAATTCAGCAGAGGATCGAGGAAGTAAATTCTGAATTATCAGCATTTGACCAAATACCTGAGGATCAGCTTACAGAAGAGCAGAAGGCGCAAAAAGAACAATATGAACGACAGCTTACCGAGCTTAAGGAAAACGAAGCTGGCATGCAGCAGAAGATTTCCATTGAACAGCAGAAATATGATGAGAGTAAAGCCGAACTGGATGCTGCCCAGAAGCAGCTTGATGACACTGCAGCAACTCTGGCTCAGACAAAGTCAGAGCTTGACGCAGCGAAGGCTTCTTTAAATGGTGTTCCACAGCAGCTTGCAAGTGGAAAAGCCCAGATCCAGTCCGGATGGACTGAAATTCGAAAGCAGGAGAAGAAGCTGGAAGAAGGAGCAGCAGAAATCGCGGAAAATGAAGCGAAAGTTGCAGAGGCAAAAATTGAGTATGCCAATGGTGAAGAAGAGGCTGCCCAGAAGATTGCAGAAGGTGAACAGAAAATTGCGGACGCAGAGGCAAAGGTTCAGGACATCGAAAAACCAACCTGGTATGTCTATGACCGTGATACTTTGACTGAGTATTCCGGGTACGGAGAAAACGCGGAGCGTCTAGGTGCGATTGGCCGTGTCTTTCCGGTATTATTCTTTCTTGTCGCGGCGCTGATTAGTCTGACCAGTATGACACGAATGGTAGAAGAACAAAGAACCGCAATCGGAACCATGAAAGCACTTGGATATAGCAAGATGTCCATCGCGAAGAAATATCTTGGATATGCGTTGATCGCGACAGCAGGAGGCAGTGTGTTAGGTGTGCTGATCGGTGAAAAGATATTGCCATATATCATTGTTTACGCATATGGAATCTTATACAAGCATATTACACATATTCTGATCCCATACCAATGGATCTATGCCTGGATGGCAGCGGCGGCAGCAATTGTATGTACAATGGCAGCAACATTTTTTGCATGTTACAAAGAACTTGTAGCACAGCCGGCAGTACTGATGCGCCCACCGGCACCTAAAAATGGACAAAGAGTTTTTTTAGAAAGAATAAAATTTATTTGGAAACATTTAAGTTTCACATGGAAGTCTTGTATCCGTAACTTAACCAGATATAAGAAACGATTCTTTATGACAGTTTTTGGGATTGGCGGTTGTATGGGATTGATGCTGGTTGGATATGGAATCAAAGATTCCTGTTATGAAATTGCAGAACTACAGTTCCGGGATATTCAGATGTATGATGGAAGTGTCTACCTGAAAGAAGACATTTCAGATGAGACAAGACAGAATCTCCTGGATTATATGAAGGACGATTCGGACATCAGTCATTATATGCAGACCAGCATGAAGAATGTAACACTTGTCAATGGAAAGAATAAACGTGATACTTATCAGGTCGTATTTTCGGAACCGAAAGACGTAAAAGATTATTTTGATTTCCACGACCGGAAATCAAAAGAGGAATATACGCTTGATGATGAAGGTGTCATTATTTCTGAGAAAACCGGAAAACTTTTGAATGCAAAAGCAGGGGATACCATTGAAATTAAAGACGAAGAGAGTGGTAACAAGAAAGTAAAAATTGCTCATATCTGCGAGAACTATATGGGACACTATATTTTCTTCACTCCTTCTTATTATGAAAAAGTGTATGGTGAGAATCCGGAATATAATAGTATTTTCTTTGCAGGACAAAAAGGAGATACGCAGGAAGACTACAACAAGATTGGTGAAGACATTCTGACCCAGGACGGAGCGCTTAGTGTCAGCTATATGCGTGATATTGAAAAACAGTTGGACGATATGCTAAAAAGTCTGAATCTGGTTATTGTAGTACTGATCATTTCTGCAGGAATGCTTGCATTTGTCGTACTATATAACCTTAATACTGTTAATATCACGGAGCGGCAGAGGGAACTGGCGACCTTGAAAGTGCTGGGGTTTTATGATCTGGAAGTGGCAGAACACGTATATCGTGAAAATGTACTTTTGACATTCATCGGAGCGGCGGTAGGAGTGGTGCTTGGAAAATTCCTGCATGCCTTTATCATTGATACGGTGGAAGTAGACACAGCCATGTTCGGAAGAAATATTAACTTTTCAAGTTACATGTACAGTCTGCTATTTACAATTCTGTTTTCATTGATCGTAAATGGAATTATGTATTTTAAATTGAAGAAGATTGATATGGTAGAATCACTCAAGAGTATTGAATAAATGGAAGTCGGTTTGCAGATATGAGAAAGGAATGAAAGTATGGAATTAGGATATCAGTTAAAAATCACAATTAAGGGAAGTCACCCACCAATTTGGAGAAGAGTAATTGTACCGGGGAAAATAAATTTTCAGGATTTAGATGACATTATTGAGGATTTATTTGGCTGGACACATGATCACTTATATGAATTTTGTGACCGGAAAAGTGGGCGTCGTTTTCAACCGTCAGATGATGAGTATTTCTGGAATACAGAAAGTGTGGAAAATCTGATTGATGATTGTTTTATAAAAGGTGAAAAATGGACATATACATATGATTTTGGTGATGACTGGGTTCATGATATTCTGGTAGAAGATGTTGTGCCGTACAAAGAGCGATTTGCAAAAGTACTTAAAAGTAAAGGCCCATACATGATTGAGGATTGCGGAGGATTATGGGGATTTTATGAGTCTTATATAGATGAGGCAGAGCCGTTTGACATCGAAATCGCAAATCATCAATTCGAACAGTTTCCGATTGAAGCTAAAGAGTTTGTGCAGATAGGTGAGGATTATGAATATTCGGGAACCCCAGAGGGAGACTGGGGAGAATTTGGGGAAGATTCATTTGAGCAGCATATGAAAAATATGTTGGAAGAAAATCCAGAAGAGATATTGCAACAGTATTTTAGTGGACTTCAAAATGCTAGAAATATGGCAGAGGAATGGATTGAAGAAAATAAGGAGTTCCTGAGTCAGGATTTTTATTTGAAAGATGTATATAGTTGTTATACAAAAGATGATTTAAAGTGGATAGCTCAGATGAATGGATTTTCTGGTTATAGTAAGCTGAAAAAATCTGAACTGGCAGACTGGCTTGTGAAGAAGATGTTAGAAGAAAGTCATATGGCAGATATCGTAGAGAATATTATTCCGGAAGAAGGCGAAGTGATTCAGTTAATTATAAATCAGCCAGAAGGAATATGGATTACAGAATCTGCATTAGAACAATCCTTTTTCCTGTCAAGTTACGGAGCGTTTAATGATGAAGCGGGTGTTATGCGCCTGCCTAAAGATGTGCGGGAAATGTACCGGAACGTCAACACGACAGAGTGTCAGAAAAGAAGATTGGAGAAAGATAAAATTCGTAAATACTGTAATAGTGCAGTAGAATTGTATGGAGTCGTACCGATTTCAGAGGTAGCTGTTATATATAGACACTATACAGGAAATGATATTTTAGTAAAACAACTGAAAAAGATAGCTTTGGAATATATAGAGGATAACAGAGTTACTGTCAGAGGGCGCTATCTTGTACATATGGATATTGATGATGAAGATATGGAACTCATATTGGAAGATCAGGAGGGTAATCCATATTATATACCGGACACGGAAGAGGAATTTCTGATATACGGAAATGCAGACGAGGAAACAATAGAGCAACTTGATGAAGTTAAATTTTCTAAATGGCTGGAAGAGGAATTGAATCTTGATGTAGTGTGTGGATTTACGATTGCAAAACATATATTGTTATGCATTAAGTTAAATTACGAAGAAGAAGCGTTAATGGAAATTTTGGACGTGTTAGCCCCCAATATGGGAATCCCTGAATTGTCAACAAAGCAAAAGAGAAAAGTGAAAAAGAAATTGAGTGAATTATGTAAAAATACCAGACTGTATTCCTATAGCGGACATACGTTGAATGAAATTGAAGCCAAGATGTAAGAAAAACTCCTTCCCTGGATAAAACTGTGGAAGGAGTTTTTATAATCATATATCAAAACTATTCCATATCAAAATCAAGCTCCTGACTGGCAAAGAATTTCTGGACATATTCGTCCCAGGCTTTTTCTACGCTTTTATCCATGGTAAATGTATTCATGGAAGTCCCGGTGATACATTGAAGTGCCAGTCCGTCATAGCGGAAATTAAGATACAGTCCCTGGATTTCCGCAGGGCGGTAGGTCAGATCATGCTCAGTGAGAAAGGATTCGAACTGATCTTTTGCTAGAGATAATATGAATTTAAAATTTAACGGAGTTTTCTTTCCACGGATTACCTGGAAGAAAAAATCGCGCACTTCTCCCCAGGTGGAATACTCCTTTTCAAAAGCTTCATCAAAAAAGTCTTTATGGATTCTACCATCTACCTGGAAGCGGTTAAAAGTAGTTACTTCTCCCTCAATCAGGGAAAAAGTATCAAATGTTGGTTTTAAAAGCAGGTGGGACATACAGACCTTTGCTTTCAGATTAAGAACGATCATAGTGAAAACCTCTCTGGATAATTATTAGAGATATTATAGCATAATTTCTGTAGCATTATAATTCTAATTTTTAAAAAAGCCTTTCAATAAATTTTAAATCAAGTATAATATATTTCTATATGACATAGCCTTGGGGAAGGCATAATGCCGTTTGCGGATATGTGTTGGCTGAAAATAAGCGTAGATTTGCGAAAGATATACAGAAATAATGAGGTAAGAGAGGAAAAAAACTTGGGGAAAAAGACAATAGAAGAAAATACGATCACGGAGGGGATTATCTGGAAGCAGCTTCTGATATTTTTCTTTCCGATCATGCTGGGAACTTTAATCCAACAATTATATACAACCGTGGATACGATTATCGTCGGACGCTTTGTGGGGAAGGCGGCATTAGCCAGCGTAGGCGGTCCGGCGGCTGTTTTATCAACGATTGTTGTTACATTTTTTAATGGACTGGCAAATGGAGCGGCAGTTGTCATTGCGCAGTATTACGGAGCAAAAGACAAAGGAAGACTGCATACAGGACTTCATACTGCATATTTATTTTCCATTGTGGTCAGCCTCGTAATATCTGTAGTGGGAGCAGTGCTGACACCATGGCTGCTTAAGATCATGAACACTCCACAGGATATGATGGCATCATCAACTACATATTTACGCATTTATTTTATGGGAATCTTATTTACGCTGGTCTATAATATGGGAGCGGCGATCATGAGAGCAGTCGGAGATTCCAAAAGACCGCTTCTTTATCTGGTGGTTTGTTGCGTACTGAATATAGGTCTGGATATATTCATGGTAGTTATATTAAAAATGGGAATTGCCGGAGCAGCACTGGCAACCGTATTTTCCCAGTGTGTCAGCGCATTTTTTGTGACCTGGTCTTTGACAAAAGACTATGATTCTATGAAACTACAATTCAGAGAACTTCGCATGGAAGCATGTGTTCTAAAAAGAGAGTTGAAAATCGGTATACCGGGAGCTCTGCAGGCATGCGCTTATGGAGTGACCAATGTAGTCATTCAGGCATCAATCAATAGCTTTGGAACGGATACTGCGGCAGGATGGGCGGCTTATGGAAAATTAGATTTGATTTTCTGGACAGTATCCAGTGCACTGGGAGCGGCGGTCACAACATTTGTCGGACAGAATTATGGCGCAGGTAAGTGGGACCGGGTATATAAGAGTATCCGGGTAAACATTGGTATTTCTTATGTATTTACAGGTATGATCATCTTTACATTGTATGCATTTTGTGAGCCTATGTATCATATGTTTACAACAGATCCGAAGGTGATTGACATAGGCGTGTATATGCTCCGGTTCCTGGTGCCGAGTTATCTGCTCAGCATTCTGCTTGAAAACCTGGACGGTGGACTTCGCGGAGTCGGAGATGTACTGTGGCCTACGATATTTACATTTGGAGGATTGTTTTTAATACGACTCCCGTGGGTTATGATTCTGACTCCGATTTATCATAAGGTGGAGATTTTGCTGATTAGTTATCCTATTGCATGGGGAGGAACACTTCTATTCGTAATACCGTATTATTTCTGGAAGAAGAAAAAGTGTTTCAACAAAATATGCAGTGAAAAATAAAGCGAAATTTATGGATTTTTGCGAAATAATTCTCAAAAGTCAAAAAATTCTTTACAAATAAGCAATAAAGTATTATTATACAAAAAAAGATAGAAATCTTCAGGGCAGGGTGAGATTCCCTACCGGCGGTAAAGCCCGCGAGCCGAGAGGCATGATTCGGTGAGATTCCGAAGCCGACAGTATAGTCTGGATGAGAGAAGAAGACGGTACATATAGTTTTAGTTATGAATGCGGTATCGAGGCTCTGAGATGGTAGACCATTTCAGAGCTTTTTTACTTTCGCAGATAATTAGTCATGAAGTTGTGATTAAAGTACCAGTGAACAAAACCCCTGTAGATCATCTGCAGGGGTTTTGTTCTAAGTTCAAGTCGAACGTCCGTGAGACAAATTTGCTATTACTCATCATCAGAAGAGGTGGGAGTCTTCTCGATTGAGATAAAAAGAAAGAAGGAATGTATGTGACAGACCAGAATTATATGAAACGCGCAATAGAACTTGCAAAAAAAGGAGAAGGATGGACGAATCCTAATCCGATGGTCGGAGCGGTCATCGTAAAGGATGGACGTATTATCGGCGAAGGCTATCATGCCAGATGTGGAGAGTTGCATGCGGAACGAAATGCAATTGCTTCTCTCACTGAATCAGCCGAAGGGGCAACGCTGTACGTTACATTGGAACCATGTTGTCATTATGGAAAGACGCCGCCGTGTACGGAAGCAATTTTAGAGCAGAAGATAAAAAAAGTAGTGATTGGATCCAGAGACCCAAATCCGAAAGTGGCAGGAAAGGGAGCGAAGATATTAAGAGATGCCGGTGTAGCGGTTGTGGAAGATTTTATGAAGGACAAATGTGATGAATTAAATCCAATATTTTTTCATTATATAACGACCAAAACACCATATGTAGTTATGAAGTATGCAATGACGCTGGATGGAAAAATTGCAACAAAGACAGGAGCTTCAAAATGGATCACCCAAGAAGCCGCACGCAGAGAAGTACAGTATATGCGTCATCGGTATATGGGAATCATGGTCGGGATAGGAACGGTACTTGCTGATAATCCAATGCTGAATGTCCGGGGAGAAGGGCTTAAAAGTCCGGTCAGGATTATCTGTGACAGTAAGTTGAGAATTCCACTGGACAGCCAGATTGTAAAAAGTGCGAGGGAGTACCGGACGATTGTAGCCTATGCAGATCCGGAAAATGTAGAGAAGAAAAAAGAAATTTTGCAGACAATGGGAGTGGAAACCGTATTTTGCCCGGATATGAAAAAACATGTTAATCTGAAGCATTTGATGGAGTATCTGGGAAAAGAAAATATCGACAGCATTTTACTGGAGGGTGGAGGAACTTTAAATGACAGTGCACTACAGGCCGGAGTTGTCCAGGAGGTGCAGGCATTTATTGCACCAAAAATCTTTGGCGGAACAGGAAGCCGGACTCCGGTGGATGGAATTGGGATAGAGCTTCCGTCTCAGGCAGCGGTACTAAAGTTCAAAGATATCCGCCAGATTGGAGAAGACCTGAAAATTACCTGTCACGTCTTAAGAAAAGAACAGGAGGAATTATGTTTACAGGAATTGTAGAAGAAGTGGGAAAAGTCCGTTATATTCAGTTGAATGGGAATTCAGGGGTATTGGCGGTGAAGGCAGCAAAAGTACTGGAAGGTACGAAGATCGGAGACAGTATTGCGGTAAATGGAGTATGTCTGACAGTCACTTCCCTGCAGCCTGACGGATTTACGGCAGATGTCATGGCAGAGACGATCAGAAGGAGCAGTCTTGGAAATTGTAAGATTGGAAGTTATGTAAATCTTGAACGGGCAATGGCAGCGGATGGAAGATTCGGAGGCCATATTGTGAGCGGCCATATTGACGGAACAGGAGTTATCAGGTCAATGATCCAAGAGGAAAATGCAGTCTGGGTATCCATTAAAACTTCACAGCGGATATTAGATCTGATCGTGGAAAAGGGGTCTGTCTGCATCGATGGAATCAGCCTGACGGTTGCGAAGGTAGACGATGAAGGGTTTCAGGTATCAGTCATTCCACATACAGGGGAAGAGACGATACTTCTGAAAAAAGCATCCGGAGATCTTGTGAATCTGGAAAATGACATAATCGGAAAATATGTAGAAAAATTAATGGGGATTGAAAAAAAAGAAGAGTCCAAATTGGAACATGAGAAAAAAACAGGAATTACAATGGAGTTTCTGGAAGAATTTGGATTTTAAATATACAGCAACAAAAAAAAGAATAACGGAGGAAGAACAGATGGAACAAAAGTATCAATATAATACAGTAGAAGAGGCAATCCGGGATTTACAAGATGGAAAGATCATCCTTGTTACAGATGACCCGGACAGAGAAAATGAAGGAGACATGATCTGTGCTGCTCAGTTTGCGACCCAGGAAAATATTAATTTTATGGCAACGCATGCAAAGGGACTGATCTGTACGCCGATGAGCGCAGAACTGGCAGCAAAGCTTAATTTTCCACAGATGGTTTCAGAAAATACCGATAATCATGAAACAGCATTTACGGTATCGATTGATCACGTAGATACAACAACCGGTATATCGGCAGCAGAACGTGCATATACGATGATGAAATGTGTGGATGATACATCAAGACCAGAAGATTTCAGAAGACCAGGCCATGTATTCCCGTTGGTGGCAAAAAAAGGCGGTGTACTTGTGCGTAACGGTCACACAGAGGCAACGACAGATCTTGTAAGACTGGCGGGGCTGAAAGAATGTGGCGTATGTTGTGAAATCATGAAAGAAGACGGAACGATGATGCGTACATCAGAACTCTGGGAGCTGGCTCGTAAGTATCATCTTACATTTATCACAATCAAAGATTTGCAGGATTATTTAAGAATTCATGAAAAGCATGTAAAAGAAGAGGCGGTGGCAGATCTTCCAACACAGTATGGAGAATTTAAGATTCATGGATATGTGAATGACATTACAGGAGAGCATCATCTTGCTTTGGTAAAAGGAAAAATCGGGGAGGGAGAGAATGTACTTTGCAGAGTCCATTCAGAATGCCTGACCGGAGATGCTTTTGGTTCTCTTCGCTGTGACTGTGGATTGCAGCTTCAGACGGCAATGCGCCAGGTGGAGGAAGAGGGAAGAGGAATCATCCTCTACATGAGACAGGAGGGAAGAGGAATCGGACTGATCAATAAGATCAAAGCATACGAACTTCAGGAACGTGGATATGATACAGTCGAGGCGAATGTTCAATTGGGATTTGCCCCAGATCTCAGAGAGTACTGGGTCGGAGCTCAGATTTTATCAGACCTGGGCGTGAAATCCTTAAGACTTCTTACCAATAACCCGGATAAAGTCTATGGGCTTCAGGATTTCGGACTGGAAATTAAGGAAAGAGTACCATTAGAGATCCAGCCACAAAAATATGATCTGAATTATATGAAAACAAAACAGGAAAAAATGGGACACATTTTCAAAGAAATACAATTATAAAAAAGAATTCAGGAGGAAGATGAACATGAAACAGATTCAGATAATTGAAGGAAAAGTAGTAGCACCAGAGGGAATGAAAGTCGGAATCGTAGCAGCCAGATTTAATGAAATTATTGTCAATAAGTTATTAGGCGGAGCTGTTGACGGACTTGTGAGACATGGTGTAGAAGAAGAAAATATTACAGCAGCATGGGTGCCGGGAGCATTTGAAATACCAATCACAGCGCAGAAAATGGCGCAGTCAGGAAAGTACGATGCAGTCATCTGTGTAGGTGCAGTTATTCGTGGAGATACATCTCATTATGAGCTGGTGTGTAACGAATCAGCAAAAGGAATTGCACAGATCGAGCTTGCAACAGGTATTCCTGTTTTATTTGGAATCATTACAACAGAAAATATTGAACAGGCCATTGCACGTGCCGGAAGTAAAGCTGGCAATAAAGGTTATGACTGTGCGTTATCAGCAATTGAGATGGTGAATCTGATAAAACAGTTATAAAATTTGACTTTTATTCTTATACAAAGTAAAATAAACTATGTATGTCTTTTTAAAGATGTACATAGTTTATTTGTTTATTGGAGAATGAAAATGTTTGAAAAGAATAAAGAAAAAATGAAGGAAAAAATGGAGCCGGATAAAGTGCTTCGTTTTGCGATTGTTGCGGTAATCCTCTTGTTTTTGATCGGTGCGCTGATTATTGGAACACGAATGATGAATCCGCGAGTGGATGCGACAGAAGGAGTAAAGAAACTGACAGAACTGGAAGATGCCAATGTTCAGAAGATTGATGCCAAGATTCAGGAATTAGAGCAGACAGAAGCAGATGAGGCGGTAGCGTGGAAAGCAAAGTCTGCAAAAGAAAAAATGGATGGCTGCATTGTGCTTGGCGACAGTACTGCACTTGGCTTCAGACAGAATGACATCTTGAGTAAGTCGCAGGTGAAGTCAAAGGATGGAGCAACGGTCAGCGATGCGGAAGGTTCCGGATTAAATGAGCTTTTGACAGCCGTAACAGAAGCAGAGACTGCACCACAGAAGCTTATCCTCTGTATCGGAAGAGGAGATGTAGCAGTCAGTGGAGAGACAGCGGATGCATTTGCAGCGAACTACAAAAGCTTTGTTGAGCAGGTGAAAGCAGCATTGCCGGATACGAAAGTTTATGTATGCAGTATCCCGGCATACCTGTCACTGACAAGTACAGGTGATGCGGCAGGTTCAGCCGATTCAGATACTGATTCAGATTCAGATGCTAAAGATACAACTGACAACTCGGATCTTAAGAGCAGTACAGATTCTAAGAGCAGCACAGATTCTAAGAGCAATAGTGATAGTGATACATCATCAGATGATAGTAGTTCGTCCAAGATGAGTACCGCGCTGGATGTAACTTCATACAATGAAGCTTTGAAGGCTCTTTGTAAGGAAGAAAAAGTGAAATATGTAGACACAACAGATCTTACGGACGCTTCTTATTATGGGGAGGACGGAAGTACAATGACAAAAGCCTATTATGAGGCTTGTATTAATAAAATTCTGGAGGCAGCGTTTAGAAATTATGTTATTCAATAGTATCACATTTATATGTGTATTTTTACCAGTTATTTTCATATTGTATTATCTGCTTCCGGGAAAGATAAAAGACATTGCCCTGGCTGCAGGGGGAGCAGTTTTTTTTGCATGGGGAGCCCCGGTCAATCTGGTCGTTCTGGCATTTTTTATATTGTTTAATTATGCGGTAGGAATTCAGATGGAAGGCTGCATGCGAAGAAGAAGGAGTACGGAGCAGTTATTTGCTGGAAGCATACTGATCAATATGATAGTATATGTGTTCTTTGCATTTATCGGACAACGCGTGGGCTTTATTTCGGAAGTGCCGGTCGGAATAGGAATCTGCATCTTACAGGTGCTTTCTTATCTGATTGAGATTCACCGGGGAAATGTAAAGGCTCAGAAAAGTATTCTGGATTTTGCAGTTTACATAGCAATGTTTCCGTTGTTCCTGGCAGGACCGGTCGTAAAATATCCGCAGATCCAAAAGGAATTAAAGACTCGCAAATTGTCCTGGGCAAAGGCTGGCGAAGGAATTACTTTATTTCTATGTGGTTTTGCAAAGAAAGTTATCATTGCAGATTACCTGGCAGATTCATTCACCAAGATCATGTCTTTGAAGGCAGGCGAGTTGTCTGTGTTTGGTGCATGGCTGGGATGTGCAATCTTCATGTTCCAGATTTACTTTGCGTTCAGTGGATACTGTGATATGGCAGTGGGACTTTGCAGAATGCTTGGATTTGATGTGAAGAAAAATTTCCGATATCCATATGTAGCACGTAATATAACAACATTTGTGCGACGTTTTAACAGCTCTGTTTCTGCATGGTTCTGGGATTACATCTGTGAACCACTCTGGGGCGGCTGGCTTGGAACACTTGTATCCGGAATTCTGATGGGACTTTGGTATGCAGGTATGTGGAAGAATGCACCGTGGCAGGTAACGGTCACAGGTGGATTGCTCTGGGGTATCTACCTTGCATTCTGGCAGATCGTGGAGCGTTATGCACTGCCATTTTTAAAGAGATTACCACCTGTGCTTGGGCAGATTTATACCTGGTTTTTTACAGCACTTGGCTGGGTATTTTTCTTCGGTAAAACACCGGCAGCGTCATTTGGTTATCTGAAAGTGATGTTTGGATTTGGCGGAGGCGATGTGGTTGGTATCATGGGAAGATATCTTTTCCTTGGAAATGTGTTCGTTCTTGTAGTGGCATTTCTTGCAAGTACACCACTTCCGAATCTTATCTGGAAGAAGATTCTGGTATTTGGAAAGAAAGATAAAAAAGAAAAAAATAAAAAACGTCTGGAGCGAGGCAGAAGTGCAGTATTTGTATTCGCAGCCGTGATCATGATCCTGTGTCTTGTGAATGTGACAGGAGCAGGAAGGACATTTTTCAAAGAGACGGTGAAAGATACCCAGGCGAAACTGGATACAGTTCTTGGAAGACGGGACGTGAACGGTGTGTACCGAGGAAAGAACCAGTATCTTCTGGCGGATATTAACAAGCTGGACGAAAAGAAGGTTCAGGCAAATGTGGACGCGATTACAGCCCTTGCCGAGGATTATTCCGATGTGCCGATGTATATGGCACTGATTCCGGATGCTGCAAATGTATGGGCAGATAAGCTTCCTTCTTATGCTCCGGTGGAAGATCAGACAGTGCAGATTGCACAGATTCAGAGCATGCTTGGAGACAGTGTGAACTGGATTGATGCACAAGGTGTTCTAAATGCGAATAAAGATAAGAAAATTTATTACCACACAGATTCCCGATGGACAACGCTTGGAGCTAGTCTTGTATGGCAGCAGATTGCTTCAGATCTGGGACTTGACACTTCGAAAGCACCGGCTTTAAAACCTTATGTAGTGACCGGTGATTTCAGTGGAAATCTTTCCCGAACAAGTGGATTTGAAAGCGGATACCGTGAACCGATATACGCATATTTAACGGAAAATGCTTCCGACAACACGCAGATGGTGGCAAGTTATGAATCTGAGGGCATAAAGACAGCAGAGCTTTATGACCGTACAAAACTGGACGAACCTGATGCGTATGAAGTATTTCTCGGTGGAGATTATGATAAAATAGATATCCGCACGACAGCAGACAGCACGGACCGGCTGCTTCTGGTGAAGGATTCCTTTGCAGACTGTATGATTCCATTTTTAATTCCATATTACAGGGAGATCATCGTGGTAGATGCAGATTATTATCAGAAGCATGTGTCGGATCTGTTAGATAAGAATAAAATTACAAGTGTGCTGTTTTTGTACGATTGCAATAATTTTGTACAGGATGACAAGCTGAGCAGTATTTTGAAAACGGATAAGGCAGAATAGGAGCTGCAAAGTAATTGGAGTGTTAGTAAATGATAAGATTAAATAAATACCTCAGTGAGGCAGGTATCTGCTCCAGAAGAGAGGCAGACCGTCTCATAGAGGCGGGACGTGTGACGGTGGATGGCGTGCAGGCTGTACCGGGCATGAAAGTGTCAAAGGAGCAGAAAATCTGTGTCGGGAAAAAAGTGATCCAGGGTGCAGAACAGAAGGTTGTTCTGGCAGTCAACAAACCGGCAGGTATCGTGTGTACTGGGGATATGAAAGTGAAAAATAATATCATACGTTTCCTGCATTATCCGGTGCGGGTGACCTATGCAGGAAGACTGGATAAAGATTCGGAAGGCCTTCTTATTATGACAAATGACGGAGAACTGATCAACAGTATGATGCGGGCGAGATATCATCATGAAAAGGAATATCATGTCCGCGTGGATAAAGAAATCACTTCAGAATTTGTGCGGCAGATGTCAGAGGGTGTGCATATACAGGACGTGGAAAAGAATCTGGATGCGGTAACAAGACCGTGTGAGGTAAAGCAAATTGGAAAGTACACATTTTCCATTATTCTGACACAGGGGCTGAACCGTCAGATCCGGAGAATGTGCGAAGCACTTGGATATAAAGTGACAAAGCTTGTAAGAATAAGAATTATGAATGTAGAACTGGGAAGCTTAAAGAGTGGAGCAGTGCGAAAAATAGAAGGACAGGAGTTAAAGAAGCTATATGAACAGGCAGGAACGCATGAAGGAACTGGTGGAGCTTTTGAATAAAGCATCAAAAGCATATTATCAAGACGCAGAAGAAATCATGAGCAACTATGAGTACGACAAGCTTTATGATGAACTTCAGGAACTGGAGCGTGAGCTTGGGATCACACTTTCCAATAGTCCGACGGTGCGAGTTGGATATGAAGTGGTCAGTGAACTCCCAAAAGAACGGCATGAAAGCCCAATGCTTTCTTTGGACAAGACGAAAGATGTAGAGGAATTAAAGAATTTTGTGGGAGATCAGAAGGCACTGATGTCCTGGAAAATGGACGGACTTACCATTGTTCTGACTTACCGGGACGGACATCTTTTTAAGGCAGTCACCCGTGGAAATGGAGAAGTAGGCGAGGTCATCACAAACAATGCAAAAGTCTTTAAAAATGTACCGCTTCAGATCAGCTATCAAGGGGAGCTGATACTGCGCGGCGAAGCAGTGATTGGCTATAAAGATTTTGAGAAGATTAATGAGCAAATCCAGGAAGCAGAAGCCAAATATAAAAATCCGCGTAATCTCTGCAGTGGTTCTGTACGCCAGCTGAACAGTGAGATTACAGCAAAAAGAAATGTAAAATTCTACGCATTTACACTGGTCAGTGCAAAAGATGTGGATTTCCACAATTCCAGAGCCTGTCAGATGGAATGGCTGAAAGAGCAGGGGTTTGAAGTAGTAGAATACCACGAAGTAATAAGAGACACAGTAGAGGCGGAAGTTATTAAATTTTCAGAAAAAATTGCCGAGAACGATTTCCCGTCCGACGGACTTGTGTTAGTATATGATGATATAGCGTATGGAAGATCACTGGGGCGGACGTCTAAGTTTCCACGAGATTCATTTGCATTTAAATGGGCTGATGAGATCCGCCAGACAAAGCTTCTGGAGATTGAGTGGAGTCCATCTAGAACGGGGCTCATCAATCCGGTCGCTATCTTTGAACCGGTGGAGCTGGAGGGAACGACAGTGAGCCGTGCTAGTGTCCACAACATCAGTATTATGGAAGAATTGGAACTTGGTGTGGGGGATGAGATTGAAGTTTATAAGGCGAATATGATCATTCCGCAGATTGCACAGAATCTGACAAGAAGTGGTGTGAAAGATATTCCAAAAGTCTGTCCGGTCTGTGGCGACAAGACAGAGATCCGCCGGGTCAGCAATGCAAAAGCACTGTATTGTACCAATCCGGAATGTCAGGCAAAGCATGTCAAAGCATTTGCACTCTTTGCGAGCCGTGATGCTTTGAATATTGAAGGTTTGTCAGAGGCAACGCTGGAGAAGTTTATTGACCGTGGATTTATAAAGGAATTCACAGACATTTTTCATTTGGATAAATGGCAGGAAGAGATTCAGACGATGGAAGGTTTTGGAGAAAAATCCTACAAGAACCTGATCGCAAATGTGGAGAAAGCAAAAGTGACGACACTTCCGAAAGTTATCTATGCACTTGGAATTCCGGGAATTGGTCTTGCAAATGCGAAGGTCATCTGCAGAGAATTTTCCGGTGATGTGGATCGTATGATTCATGCTACTACAGAAGAACTTGCAGAGATTCAGGGAGTAGGCGAAGTACTTGCCGGTGCATTTGTAACTTATTTTCAGGATGAGAAGCATGTAGAAAGCTTAAAGCGGCTGCTTAAAGAGCTTGAGATTCCAAAGGAAGAAGAATCAGAGAGTCAACAGATCTTTGCCGGAGTGAACTTTGTTATTACCGGGAGTGTGGAACATTTTGCAAACAGAGGAGAGGTCAAGGAACTGATTGAGAGCCTGGGAGGAAAAGTTACGGGATCTGTCACTTCCAAAACAAATTACCTAATCAATAATGATGTGACATCGACTTCATCAAAGAATAAAAAAGCAAACGAACTGGGAGTTCCGATTCTTTCGGAGGAGCAGTTCATTAAGATGGTAGAGGAACAAAAGTAGGAAAGAAGGGAAAGAACCATGTCTGAACAGGATTATGTAGATACAATTGATAACAACGATAATAATAGCAATGACAATCATAACGATGATGAATATGAGAAAGTCTGCTTTGTCTGCCACAGACCAGAGAGTGTGGCTGGAAAGATGATCAATCTTCCGAACAATATGTGTGTGTGCAATGACTGTATGCAAAAGAGTTTTGATGCTATGAATAATATGAACTTCGGTGGTGCGATTGATTATAGCCAGCTTATGAATATGCCGGGAGTTCAGTTCTTAAATATTGATGATATGAGCCAGCAGATTCCAAAGCAGCAGCGCGTGAAGAAGAAAAAAGAGGGCGAGGAGGCAACGCCGCTCGTTGACATTCATAACCTTCCGGCACCGCATAAGATCAAGGCGAGCCTGGACGAGTATGTAGTCGGACAGGAATATGCCAAGAAAGTGATGTCTGTTGCTGTATACAACCATTACAAGCGTGTGGCAACGGATTCCATGGACGACATTGAGATTGAGAAATCTAACATGCTGATGATTGGACCTACAGGTTCCGGTAAGACCTATCTTGTCAAGACGCTGGCAAGAATTCTGGATGTGCCGCTTGCGATTACAGATGCTACATCTCTGACGGAAGCAGGTTATATTGGAGATGATATCGAAAGCGTTGTATCCAAGCTTCTGGCAGCAGCGGATAACGATGTGGAAAAAGCAGAACAGGGAATCATTTTTATTGATGAGATTGATAAGATTGCAAAAAAGAAAAATGCGAGTCAGCGTGATGTTAGTGGAGAGTCCGTACAGCAGGGAATGCTGAAGCTTTTAGAAGGAAGCGAAGTGGAAGTTCCGGTTGGAGCTAACAGTAAAAATGCGATGGTTCCGCTCACAACAGTCAATACAAAGAACATTTTATTTATCTGTGGAGGAGCATTTCCGGATCTGGACGGCATCATCAAAGAGAGACTCACAAAGCAGTCTGCAATTGGATTTGGCGCAGATCTGAAAGATAAATATGATCATGATAAGAAGATTCTTGAGAAGGTAGCAACAGAAGATCTTAGAAACTTTGGTATGATTCCGGAGTTCCTGGGACGACTTCCGGTAGTCTTTACATTACAGGGACTCACAGAAGATATGTATGTGAAGATCCTGGAGGAGCCAAAGAATGCAATTCTGAAGCAGTATCAGAAACTTCTTGCACTGGATGAAGTGAAGCTCGATTTCACAGAAGGTGCATTACGTGCAATTGCGAAAAAGGCGATGGAGAAGGATACAGGAGCAAGAGCCCTTCGTGCGATTATCGAAGAATTTATGCTGGATATCATGTATGAAATCCCGAAAGATGACAGCATCGGTCAAGTGACGATTACACAGGAGTACATAGAAAATACTGGTGGTCCGATTATCACACTGAGAGGGCAGGAAGTACCGAGATTAGAAGGTCAGGCATAGATAGTAAGGCAGTTATAAAAATATAGAAGATAATGTCCAATAATAAAATAAGAAAACATCTCATATACATATGAAAAGTATACGAGGTGTTTTCTTTTTTATGAATGATAGTTACGGAGAAATAAATGCATTGCTAAAGACACGAAAAAATACAAAAAGCAATGTTTTGAAGGAGAGAGTGATAGCAACACAGCAGAAGGAAGAAGAGACAGGAGATACTTCATGCCGTGAAAAAATCCTCTCTCAGGATTTTCGGGATTTTATTATCCCGAATTACCGGTCAGATCAGGAACTGGTCTATCCCAAGAGCCAGATTTGTGTGCAGAGCCTTGGTTTTGGCTATCGTGTAGCATATGTGGATCAAAGTCTAGGGGAAGAACTAAGCATTGCGGCTTATGGTTACAACAGCATTCCAAATTGCTATGCACTGTTGGATATGGAAGCTATGAATGAGACAGGAATCAGTGTGCTTCAGAATTACCCGGGTCTTAATCTTCGAGGAAAAGGAATTATGATTGGATTTTTGGATACAGGAATAGACTATGAAAATGAAATCTTTCGAAACATAGATGGAAGCAGTCGAATCACGGCGATATGGGATCAGACTGACCAGAACGGTCAGCCACCGGATACATTTACATATGGAAGTGAGTATACGAATAGTCAGATTAATCAGGCACTGAAAAGTGACAATCCAAAGGAAATTGTGCCAGTAAGTGATGAAAATGGACATGGTACATTTTTAGCAAGTGTGGCAGCAGGTGGAGAAAATATCCAGGAAGGTTTTACCGGGGCGGCATCAGAGGCTGAAATTGCAGTAGTGAAGTTAAAAGAAGCGAAAGATTATTTGCGGAAATTTTATGGAATACGACAGAAGGCAGTGTGTTATCAGGAGACAGATATTGCGCAGGGACTTCGGTATCTGCATCTTCTGGCACTGAAAAAACAGATGCCTCTTGTTATGTGTGTGGCTCTTGGAACGAATCTTGGCGGACATAATGGAATGTCCAGTCTGTCGCGGATTCTCGGAAGCTATTCCAGACTGGTAGATCGATGCGTGGTTATCGGAGGAGGAAATGAGGCAAATGAACGACATCATTTTCAGGGAAAACTGAATCAGGTAGGAGAGGTTCAGGAAGTGGAAATGCGTGTCGAAAGTGGAAATACGGGATTTGTAGCAGAATTATGGGGGACCATTCCCAATATTGTGACAGCGTATCTTATATCTCCGTCTGGGGAGAGAAGTCCGGTGATTTCCATTCGGCAGGGGAATCGCTATCAGCTTACATTTCCATTTGAGCAGACGGTTGTGGATGTGGAATATCGGTTGTTTTTGCGGAACGGAAGATCCCAGCTTTTGTTTCTAAAATTCGATCATCCGGCACAGGGTATCTGGAAGATAGGAGTACAGTCGCTGGGGCGTGCAGATGGAGAGTTTCACATCTGGCTTCCGGTGCGGGAATTTCTCGATGGAAATGTATATTTTCTGGAGGCAAGTCCGGACGTGACATTGACAGAGCCTGCGAATACCGATGATCCGATTACGGTTGCTTATTACAGTGGAGCAGATAAGAGTGTTGATATTAATTCTGGCAGAGGTTATACTAGAGACAAGAGAATAAAACCTGATTTTGCAGTTCCAGGAGTCCAGGTTTTGGGAGCAGGGGTAAATGGAACATTTGTAAGGCGAAGCGGTTCCAGTGTGGCAACGGGAATCACAGCCGGAGCCTGTGCGATGATCATGGAATGGATTTTGAATCAGCCGATTCCGGCAGGAGTTACCACAAGTCAGGTGGCAAATATTATCATATTAGGAGCACAGCAGAACACATTTTCAGAATTCCCGAACCGACAGTGGGGCTATGGAACGATGGACCTGTATCAATCGCTGGACAGATTGAGAAGATTATAACAGATGGGAGAGGTACAATATGGCAGACTTTTTTGAGCAGTTAGGAAAGAAAATTTCAGATGTAGCAGAGGACTTTGGAAAGAAGACGGAAGATACCCTGGAAGTGCAGCGTATCAAAAGCCAGATCCGTTCTCTGGATCGTGCCAATGAAAGAGATTACATCGAAATCGGAAAGAAGATTTATCAAAAATTCAAAGCAGGAGAAGTGGCGGACTTAGAGTGCATTTCCCTGTGCGAAGCAATCGAAAAGAGAGAGGAAGAAGCAGCACAGTGCCAGGAGGAAATCCGCAAAATTCAGGAGGTATAACAGATGTTATTGATGGCAGCAGGAGGACTTCTTGTTGTGCTGGTGTGCGTGGACATGGGCATTAAGCAGTACATCGAGGAGAATTTTGAAGAAGAGGAAGAACGGGAGACAATTCTGGACAAAGTTGTGCTCCGGAAGGTTTATAATAAAGGCTTCTGTTTTAATACACTGGATAAGAAACCGGAGCTGGTGAGAAAGACATCTGGTATCTTGTGTGCCGGGCTTGCAATCTATGATGCATGGCTCTTTTTCAAAAAAGGAAAATGGCTCAGAAAATTCGGCATGGTATTTCTGACAGCCGGTGCAATCAGTAATACCTATGACAGACTGATTCGTGGAAAAGTCATTGATTATATCGGAATCCAGTGGAAAAACAGCAGATTTCGCAGACTCACCGCGAACCTGGCAGATGTGTATGTAGTAATCGGGGCAGCAGTGACAGGTGTAGCGAAGATATTCCGAAGATAGAAAATTGGATTATGAATTCCAGGAAGAGAGTAATCCACAAATACAAAAATGAATATCCATAATATAAAAAGTGTGTAAGTTATGAGCCTGTGAAAAAATCTCTGTAAAATAAACAACATTAAGGTCTTCTATGATAAAATATAAAAATCATAGGAGGCCTTTTATTATGGCAAACA
>NZ_ATVU01000014.1:0-91974 GCF_000420885.1 Dorea sp. AGR2135
AGCCTCCCACCACTTCCGAATAGCACGAACGCCCACTTCGATTCCGTTTCACTTCATCTCAGTGTTCGTTTGACTCACATAGATTAAAATAAGAGCGCCCTGGACAATAAATTGTCCCTTGCGCTCTTATATTTAATCTGCGTTCGTGCTATTCGTCCATGTTTGCGAGTTTTTTGGCTTGATCGGCAGCGATGCAGGCATCGATGATTTCCTGGATATCGCCGTTCATGATCTTGTCTAGTTTGTATAATGTCAGACCTATACGGTGATCTGTGACACGTCCCTGTGGAAAGTTATAAGTACGGATTTTCTCAGAGCGGTCTCCTGTTCCGATCTGGCTCTTTCTTGCTTCTGCCTCTGCATCATGCTGCTTCTGACATTCCAAATCGTAGAGTTTTGCACGCAGAAGTGCAAATGCTTTTTCTTTATTCTGCAGCTGTGATTTCTCTGTCTGGCTGTAGATTACAATTCCAGTTGGATAGTGAGTCAGACGTACAGCGGAGTCTGTTGTATTGACACACTGTCCACCGTTTCCTGATGCTCTCATAACATCGATACGAATATCTTTCTCATCGATATGAACATCCACATCTTCTGCCTCCGGCATAACTGCTACTGTGATTGTTGATGTGTGGATACGTCCGCCACTTTCTGTCTCCGGCACACGCTGCACGCGGTGTACTCCGGATTCGTATTTCATCATAGAATATGCGCCCTGTCCATCAATCATAAATGTAACATTCTTCATACCACCGATTCCAATTTCTTCGCACTCTACCAGTTCCACTTTCCAGCGTTTACTCTCTGCATAATGCAGATACATACGATAAATTTCTGCAGCAAAAAGTGCTGCTTCATCTCCACCGGCACCAGCACGGATCTCAACTACTACGTTCTTGTCATCATTAGGGTCTTTTGGAAGCAACAGGATCTTAAGCTCATGCTCAAGCTCTTCTACTCTTGCTTTCGACTCATTCAACTCCTCTTTTGCAAGTTCTCGCATATCTTCGTCAGACTCTTCATTCAGAAGTTCCAGACTTTCTTCAATGTTCTGCTTGCATGCTTTATATTCTTTGTATGCTTCTACGATTGGCGTAAGCTCACTTTGTTCTTTCATGAGCTTACGGAAACGGTTTGGGTCACTTGCCACATCCGGTTCCTGAAGTTCGCTCAAGATTTCTTCTAATCGAATTAGCAGATCTTCTAATTTATCAAACATCTCTATCTCCTCCTGTTTACCTGCAATATTACTATAACTGCCATATACCGGCGCAAACATTAAACATAATCCTCACTTCGGTATTCTCTATCCTGACCAATGTCTCACATTTTTGTTCGACTTGAATTTTATGCAACTCTTTTATTGTACATGCCACACACTACACGGTCAAGTCCTGCCAGATCCTTTTTCACATATATATTGCAAAATCCTGCATTTTTCATAAGCTTTGATACATCTTCTGCCTGGTCATGACCGATCTCGAACATGAGCCATGCACCATCATTCAGATGTGAAATGCTTTCGCTTACAATTCTTCTGTAAAAGTAAAGTCCGTCTTCATATCCGTCAAGCGCGATCCACGGATCATGAAGCTTTACTTCGTCCTCCAGTCCCTGGATCACTTCCGTTCTAATATATGGTGGGTTTGACACAATAAGGTCAAAACTTTCAGATACATTTTCAAAAATGTCACTCTGTACCCATATAACAGGAACCTTAAGTCTCTGAGCGTTCTTTTTTGCTACTTCAAGCGCATCTGCTGATATATCTGCGCCAACCGCTTTCCCCCCTGTAATGTGCTTTCTTTCTGCCGCATACTTTAAAAGACTGATCAATATACAGCCAGAACCAGTACACATATCCAGCACATACATATCCGGTCTTATCACTTTCAATGCTTCTTCCACCAGATTCTCTGTATCCTGTCTTGGTATAAGCACATGCTCATTAACAAGAAATTCATATCCCATAAACTCCTGACTTCCCGTAATATGCTGAAGTGGAATTCTTCGTGCACGCTTTTCCAGATATTCCCAATACCGTTTTGCTTCCTCTTCCGAAATATTTTTTTCCGGATTTCCATAGTAGGAAGCACGACTGATTCCAGTCACATATTCCAGTAAATACCATGCATCGATTTGAGCATCTGGTATCTGTCTGCTTTCCAGATACGCAGATCCTTCTTTATAAATCCTCTGCAGTTTTAAAGTTCTCTGCTTCATATGCTCTCCAATCAAATACTGCTTCTACTGCCTGTATTGCCACTTCAATCATTGAGTCGTCCGGTTCTTTCGTTGTCAGCTTCTGGATTGCAAGTCCTGGTCTGCTTAAAAGATTGATAATCGGATTCTCACTTCTTCCTGCAAGTTTCAGTACTTCATAAGAAATTCCTGCAATGACCGGAATCAGGGCAATTCTCACGATCACACGCATCAGCGGTGATTCCACCTGGATCAACATCAACAAAATAATACTGATTGCCAGTACGAAGAATAAGAAGCTTGTTCCACAGCGCTTATGCTGTCTGGAACTGATTCTGACATTATCAACGGTAAGCGGAAGTCCATGCTCAATGCAATTGATGCATTTGTGCTCCGCGCCATGGTACATAAATGTTCTCTGGATATCATCCATTCTTGAAATCAATGCAATATAGAGAATAAATATACCAATCCTCACAAATCCTTCCACTAATGTTCTCAAATGATACGATGGCATCAGCGGTTTTAATAATGAAGACAGAAAATACGGCAGAACCATAAATACTGCTACTGCAATTACTACAGATATTGCAACTGTCGCATTCATCATCCGTTTTTCCTGTTTTTCCTTCTTTGCGATTTCTTCCTCTGTCAGTTCTTTTTCGCCTTTTACTTCCTCTTCGTCCTCATAAAATTCAGCTGAAAACATCAACGTCTTAATTCCCAGAACCATAGAATCTATAAAATTGAACACCCCTCTGATAAACGGAATCTTCGTTAAAGCTTTCCATTTAATCACACTGTGATATTCTTCCTTCTGTACAAAAATCTCTCCATCCGGTTTTCTCACTGCAACCGCATAGTCGTCTCCATGTCTCATCATAATTCCTTCAAGGACTGCCTGTCCCCCAATATTGGATGACTTCATATAATTGCTCTCCTCATATCTGATATAAATAGAAGAAAGGGTTGAGATTCAAAAACCTCAACCCCGATAACCTTCGAACTTATTTCATTCCGTACTTCTTGTTGAACTTATCAACACGACCACGAGCCTGTGTTGCTTTCTGCTGTCCTGTGTAGAACGGATGACACTTAGAACAGATTTCTACGTGGATATCTTCTTTTGTAGATCCTGTTACGAATGTGTTACCACAGTTGCAAGTTACAGTTGCCTGATAGTATGCTGGATGTATTCCTTCTTTCATGATTTTCACCTCTTCTTTATTATTGTTGCGTTTATTTTAGTTGCGTCAAACGCGAATATTTTCTAAACAGCTTTCTTATTGTACCACACGATTGCCAGCTTGTCTATAATATTTTTTTCTTTTTTACCATTTCAATCAACTCATTGTTGTTCTTTGTATTGGAGAACATATTCAGGATACTCTCCACCGCCTCTTCCGCACGCATTCCATTGAGTGCACGGCGCATGATCTCCACAGCTTCCTGCTCATCTTTGTTAAGAAGCAGATCTTCTCTACGAGTGCTTGACTTCGGTATATCAATAGCAGGAAACATTCTTTTTTCAGAAAGCTTACGGTCAAGTACCAGTTCCATGTTACCTGTTCCTTTAAACTCCTCATATACAACATCGTCCATCTTGCTTCCTGTATCTACCAGTGCTGTAGCGAGAATTGTAAGGCTTCCACCCTCACGCATATTTCTTGCAGCACCAAAGAAACGCTTTGGCATATGAAGCGCTGCAGGATCAAGACCACCGGAAAGTGTTCTTCCGGATGGTGAAACAGTCAGGTTATACGCTCTTGCAAGACGTGTGATGCTGTCAAGCAAGATCATAACATCTTTCTTATGTTCTACAAGACGCTTTGCACGTTCAATGACCATTTCAGATACTCTCTTATGATGCTCTGGAAGCTCATCAAATGTAGAGTAAATAATCTCTACATTGTCTCCTTGAATGGTCTCTTTAATATCCGTAACTTCCTCCGGACGTTCATCAATCAGAAGAATCAGAAGATGCACTTCCGGATTATTCTTAAGAACAGACAATGCAACTTCTTTTAAAAGTGTTGTCTTACCGGCTTTCGGAGGTGATACGATCATTCCTCTCTGACCTTTACCAATTGGAGAAAGCAAGTCCATAATTCTCATAGACGTGCTTGTCTTGCCACACTCCAGACGCATTCTCTCATTTGGAAAAATCGGTGTCATCTTCTCGAAACTGCTACGTGTGAGAAGTTCCATTGGATCTGTATCATTCACTTTAGTCAGATATAACAGTGCGCTGAACTTCTCCTGCTGTGTCTTAATACGAGTATGTCCCTCCAAAATATCTCCAGTCTTCAGATTGAACCTACGGATCTGAGACGGCGAAATATAGATATCATTATCTCCTGGAAGATAATTATCACTTCGGATAAATCCGAACCCATCTGGCATAACCTCCAGAATTCCGCGTGCAACAATTCCACTGTCCAGGCGGTCAATATCATGGATTTCTTTATCTCCGGTATTCGCAGACATCTCTTTTACTGTCTCACGCTTTTCCTGTTTTTCTTTTTCCTGTTCTTTTTCATCTTCCTGTAACATCAATTCGATTACCTGGGCCTTTTTCATTGTAGAAATACCTTTCAGGCCTCTTGCTTTTGCAAGTTCTTTTAACGTCGTCAACGGTAATGTTTCATATTTTTCTTTCATCATCGCTTTATATTCCTTTCAATTATAGGCTTATGTGTCATCACGGGATTCTTTGTCAGAATAGACTTCATCTGAAACTAAAGTTTATTATACTACAAATGTTTCGCTTTTAAAAGCCTTTTTTCAAAGACATTTCTTGATTTGGTAATCTTAAAATGATATGATGGTATACAAGGGGTGACCTTGTTCAAATCCCCATATACAAAATATAGTAGAAAAAGGTGGTATTTAACGTGACAAATCAAGAAAAAGCTCTGAAAATGCACGAAGAATGGAACGGCAAACTTGAAACCATCGCAAAGTCTCATGTAAAGACTCGCGAGGATCTGGCAATTGCTTACACACCGGGTGTTGCTGAGCCATGCAAAGTTATCGCTGAAGATAAAGAAGCCGCATATAAATATACAATCAAATCCAACACAATTGCTGTTGTATCTGACGGAAGTGCCGTGCTTGGACTTGGCAATATAGGACCATTGGCTGCCATGCCTGTTATGGAAGGAAAAGCTGTCCTTTTCAAAGAATTCGGTGGTGTCAATGCTGTGCCGATCTGCCTGGACACTCAGGATACTGAAGAGATCATCAAAACTGTTGTAAATATTGCTCCTGCTTTCGGAGGCATTAACTTAGAAGACATCAGTGCTCCAAGATGCTTTGAAATTGAGGAACGTCTGAAAGAGCTTCTTAACATTCCTGTTTTCCACGACGATCAGCACGGAACTGCCATTGTAGTTCTTGCCGGAATCATTAATGCATTAAAAGTAACAGGAAAAGACAAAGAGACCTGTAAAGTCGTTGTAAATGGTGCCGGAAGTGCCGGTGTTGCAATCACAAAACTGCTTCTCACATACGGATTTTCTCATATTACAATGTGCGATATCAGTGGAATCCTCGGAAAAGATTCTCAGAATCTGAATTGGATGCAGAAAAAGATGGTCGAAGTAACAAATCTGGAAGGCAAAAAAGGAACCCTTGCTGACGCATTGAATGGTGCAGACATCTTTGTCGGTGTATCTGCTCCAAATATTGTCACAAAAGAAATGGTCGCTTCCATGAACAAAGATGCTATCCTCTTTGCGATGGCCAACCCTGTACCAGAGATCATGCCAGACCTTGCAAAAGAAGCCGGAGCAAAAGTTGTTGGAACCGGACGTTCAGACTTCCCGAACCAGGTCAACAATGTCGTTGCTTTCCCTGGAATCTTCAAAGGCGCTCTGGAAGGACGCGCAACTAAGATTACAGAAGAGATGAAACTTGCAACTGCAAAAGCAATCGCAAGCCTTGTTCCGGATGAAGAACTGAACGAAAACAATATTCTTCCGGAAGCTTTCGACCCTCGCGTTGCAGACGTTGTAAGCGAAGCTGTGAAGGAATTGATTTAATGGCTGTTTACTGGGGCGAAAAGAGATACCATTCTCTGGACTATTATCTCAAAAACACCTATGGCAGCAAATTATATAAACTATCACTGAACGGAGGCATGACTTGTCCGAACCGGGATGGAACATGCGGAACCCGTGGCTGCATTTTCTGCAGCCAGGGTGGTTCTGGTGATTTTGCCGAATCACCTTCCGAGACGATTCGTGAACAGATTGAACATGGAAAATCTAAAGTCGCCGCCAAATATGGAGGCGGTTCTTATATTGCATACTTTCAAGCATATACGAACACTTATGCACCTGTAGACTACCTTCGTAAAATATTTACTGAGGCAATCATGCACCCGGATATCAGAATTCTTTCTGTTGCAACAAGACCGGACTGTCTCGGTGAAGATATTTTAAATCTTCTTCATGAATTAAATCAGATCAAACCTGTCTGGATTGAGCTTGGACTTCAGACAATTCATGAAGATACGGTATCTTATATCCGGCGCGGCTATGATCTTCCGGTATTTGAACATGCATTAAAGAGACTTCGTCAACTGGGTATTCCGGTAATCGTACACACGATTCTCGGACTTCCAGGAGAAGATAGCAAGCGGAATCTTGAGACTATGCATTATCTGAATGAACACCACATTCAGGGAATCAAGCTACAGCTTTTACATGTTCTGAAATACACAGATCTCGCGGACGATTACCTGACAGGCAGATTTTCTGTTTATTCCATGGAAGAATATTTTGAAGTCTTAAGTTCCTGTATCTGCAATCTGAGTCCGGATATCGTCATTCACCGGCTCACCGGGGACGGTCCAAAAGATCTTCTGATTGCTCCTACCTGGAGCACAAACAAACGACATGTCTTAAACCAGATGCAGTCCTGGTTCAAGATTCACGACATCTGGCAGGGAAAGGAGTTGTAAATTATGGCAGAAGCATTTAAACTTTATAAACTGATCATTCTGTATATGCTGGATAAGGTGGATTTCCCACTGACTAATTCCCAGATTTCAGAATTCATTTTAAACGAAGGCTACACGACATATTTTAAATTGCAACAGGCTCTTTCAGAGCTTTTGGATTCTGGATTTATTCGTGAAGAGTCCACGCACACAAGAACATTTTATCACCTGACAGAAGAAGGCGAGGAAACAATTCATTACTTTAAAAATGATATTTCACCTGCAATCCAGGAAGATATTAACAGTTTTCTCAGTAATAAACAATATGAACTGAAAAATGAAGTTGCCATAAAAGCTGACTATTATCGAAATCCCAACATGGAATATTGTGTCCGCTGTCAGATACTGGAACGTGATGCTCCTTTAATCGACCTGACGCTCACTGTTCCAACGGAATCTGAAGCAATGGCAATTGCAGCAAACTGGACACAAAAGAATGAAAAGATATACGCCAATCTAATGGCCGAATTATTATAGGCATATCCCCAAAAAAAAGAATGAACTGTATTTTAATTTTCATTGTAAATACAGTTCATTCTCTTTTTATTTAGCCCGGATTTGTATTATCATTATCTTCCAAGGAATGTTCCTACAAAGATTCCATAGTAGTTACCAATGACATATCCAAGAGTACCGACCAGAAGTGCCGGAACTACCATTGCCTGCCATCCTTTCGCAATTGCAAGCGCTGCGGCTGTTGTAGGTCCACCTACATTTGCATTCGATGCAATACAGATCTCTTCCAGGTTGAATTTGAAAATCTTACCAAATACAAAGGAGAAGATCATGTTCATACCAACGATGATTGCACAGAATACAAGGAGTAATGGTGCCTGTGTCATGATCAGGTAGATAGATGCCGGAACACCGATTACTGCAAAGAAGATATGAATCAGGAATGTACCAATTTCCTGTGCGCCACCAATATTTCCCATAAATTCTGGTTTAATTGTTGCCAATAACATGGTCAATGTAGGCATGATCAAATATTTGTTTCCAAGAAGACCGTTTAATAATGCCAGTCCAAAATTACTTGTTGGAATCAATCCTGCAAAGAAATCTGCAATTGCTGTCGAAATTGCTACGATTGCAAATGCAATCGCAAGTGCCTCTGCGATATCGATCAGTGCGACCGGTTTTGCTTTCCAGTAACTTGCTGCCTGGTTTTCACCTTCACCACTTGCTTTTCTTGCTTCTACTTCATCAATATATGGATGTTTAAATTTCTTCAAGAAGAATTCAATTGTTGGAATTGCAATCAGTACGAAGAAATAAAGTGCCATCAAGAGGTTATCTGCTACCACTGAAGAAGATACCATATCTCCGCTTGCTCCAAATGCATCAGACATTGCTACTAGGTTTACACTTCCTCCTGTGTATGTACCAACCATCATAGCTGCTATCTTATTCAGATCTGCAATCTGGTTATGTAACAGATAAAATGCTACAATACCACCGACCAGTGTACCAATACCGCTGATCAGATAAATTACAAGCACACGTCCACTTTCTTTCCATATTTTCTTCACATTTGCATTAAACAAAAGAAGTGGTACTGCAAGTGGTACAACATATGACCATACAAAATCATATGCCGGTGCATCTGTCGGGATTACCCGGATGTTAGAAAGAATCATAGCTCCAATCAAAGCAATAACACAACCTGTTACTTTTCCTGCCCATTTGTACTTCTGCTCCATCCAGATAGCTAATGCTGCGATGACTACTAATATTGCAAACAACGCCCACGTATTATCCGCACTAATTAATGTTCTCATATGAATCCCTGCCTTTCTCAATCCTATAAACAAGTTACTTTTTCGTATTCTTTATTTCCATACTTCTTTGAATACTCGATAAAAATTCTTATAGCCAATCTTGTCAAGCTCTTCCTGACTGTATCCCCTCTTCTTTAATACTGCCAGGATATTCTTTGCTTCTGCCTCATTAGAAATACCGTCGCCACTCGGTGAATCGACATGATCACTGAATGTCTTAAGCGCCTCTCCTCCAAGGTAGTCATCAAAGTCAAATCCAAGACCAATATGATCGATTCCGATCAGATCAGCAATATACTCGACATGGTCTGCCAAATGCTCGACATTTTGTTCATCGTGCTTTTCAGAAATAAACTCTCTCATACTGTTCATTCCCACCAGACCGCCAGTCTTAGCAATCGCCTTCAACATGTCATCTGTCAGGTTGCGCATTGCCGGACATACACTACGTGCATTGGAATGTGATGCAATAATCGGTCCCTGCGCCAGATCAATGACACCCCAGAAACATTTGTCATTTAGATGTGATACATCCATCACCATTCCAAGATCCTGAATCCGCTTTACGGCTTTCTTTCCGGCTTCTGTAAGTCCCCTTGTTACATCCACCGGCCATCCGGTTGCCAATGCGTTTAATTCATTCCAGGTAAGCATTGCATGTCTGACACCTACTTCATCATAAAAATAGTTGATCATATCAATGTCTTCCCCAATCTGGCTTAACCCTTCCATTCCGGTTACGATATTTAATTTTCCTTCTTTTGTACCTTTTTCAAAATCATCGTACTTCTTCACAAAATTCAGAATATCTGCAGAATCTTCCATTTCCTGCTTAATACTCTTTACAATCTGTTTGGATCGTTTCACTGGATCACTATCATATGGTGGATCGATCCAGATTACGAAAATTCCTCCTGTAACACCACCTTCCTGGAACTTATGCAGATGATGCTTACGAAAAATATCTCTTTCTCCGTGATCTACTGCACGGCAAGTTACATCTGTCCACACATCTCCATGGCCATCAAAAATCATTCTATCTTCTCCCTTCTGACATTTTCAAGACATCTCACATACCGATTATTTTTTCACCACCCTCCTGTTTCATCGGATTAAGAGTCTTTTTTCATTTTTATATATGCACGCCATGTTGTTGCAAATTTTTTCCACTCGATAAGACCATCTTCCTGAATTCTGGATCCGAGTGCCGCATGATGCGGTGCTTCTTTTACAACTTGTGGCGTAGTATATGCTTCTTCTGCAATCTGACGATATGCATCTACAAACTCATCAATGTCATCCTTTGAGTAAGATTCTACAGGCTCTGGTGTAAAAGGTTCTGGAATGATTCTTGGATGATGACTTGTAAAATAATCTTGAAAACCATAATCCACGATTCGTCTGCAGATATCATCTGTCGTTACACCTGTCTCGTCCGTCAATTCTTTCCAGCTCAGTCTTGCCTGTTCTAATCTGTATTTTCCTTTCGCATATGGCAAGGAAATTCCTTTTATCTCCAAAAGTTTTTTCAACATATAATTATTATTTAAAATCGACATTTCTGCAATCTGTTTCATTCCATCCGGACCGAGAGTTCGAATATATGCATAGGTTCTCACAAGAACTGCAGGCGCTCCATAAAATTTTCTTAACTTGCCAATGCTATCCGGGCGATTGTAATCCAGATAATATTTTTCTCCGTCAAATTCTACTGTCGGTGCTGCAACAAACTTTGCAAGCTTCTCACATACGCATTGTGCTCCGGCTGCCGGTCCCTGACATCCGTGCGGTGAAGAAAAGGATTTGTGCAGATTATAATGACACATATCAAATCCTGCATCTCGCGCTCTTGTAATTCCGAACAGTCCATTTAAGTTTGCCTGGTCATATACGCATAAGCCTCCAGCTGCATGAACAATATCTACAAATTCTTTAATTTTCTCATTGTAGATTCCGGTATCTTCCGGATTGGTAATCATAAGTGCGGCTGTATGTTCAGAAACGGCTGCTTTTAGAGCATCTATATCTGGCACACCGTTTTCATCTGGATATAAAGTGATTACCTTATATCCAAGCGTTGCAGCGGCACCTGGATTGCCCGGATGCGATAAAATGGTCGTAATAATCTCATTTCGCTGTTCACCCTCACCTCTGGATTCATGATAAGCACGAATTGTCTCTACATTTGCAAAGATTGCCTGAGTACCGCCTCCTGGCTGTAAGCTTACTTTATCCATACCCGAAATTGCCTTGATGTACTGCTCATCTCGATACATAATTTCCAGGATTCCCTGAATAGTTGACTCGTCCTGATATGGATGAACTTCGCTTAATTTTTCAGATCTCACCAATTGTTCATGTATCTTCGGACTATACTTCATAGTACAGGTTCCAAGCCCGATATCAATATTAAAATCTGTTCCAATCGTCTCCTGAGATAATCTCATATAATGTCTGAGTACCTGCATCTGAGACATTTCCGGAAGCTTCGGTGCTTTTTTTCGAATCAGATTTTTCGGAAGCAGCGTTTCTACGGTTCCTGTTGCTTTTGTAACTTTTTCATCTGCTTTGGGAACTAATATTCCTCGTTCACCTGGATTGCCAAGTTTCATAATTATAGGTTCGTCCCATCTTGCTTCGTGGAAATCCCGATTGAACAAAATCGCTGCGCGATGGCCTGCCAAGGCTGTGGCGCAGTTTTATTTTTATTAAAAAAGCAGTGGAATTACTTTCCATAATCCGTTATTGTTAAGTTACCACACGAAACAACTGAACTAAGAAAGCTCCACTGCCTATGATAAGAATAACATTTTCCAGTCTCTTCCGCAATCGGAATTATGACGCTAATGCACCTCCGAATAGGTAGATGTAATTATTAACACTACTTATTCTGGAGGTTTTATTATGTATAAAGATATTTTTGAATCCATCCGCAATGAAGCGGAAAAACGTAACCTGCGTGAAAGAACGATTCAACTGTATTGCTCGGATGTCAGTTACTTCCTTCGTTGGATCGGAAAAAATGTTTCTAATCTTACACTTGAAGATGCGGAAAGTTTTCTTACTGCAAAACGTCTGGAAGGCAGGTCTCCTGAAACTCACAATCACTATCGGTCTGCAATCAAGTTCTTATATAAAAAGGTGCTGAAGATTCTCTGGGATGATGACACTGTTCCAGCTATGAAAAGAGAGCGAAATCTTCCTGCCGTTCTATCCCGCGATGAAATAAATGCAATCATTGACGCCACTCCGAATCTGAAGCATAAAGCGATTATTGCAACTATGTATTCTTCCGGATTACGTGTATCGGAGGTCGTTCATCTCCATTATGATGACATTTCCCGTACCAACATGACAATTCATGTTCGTGAAACCAAAGGCAGAATTGACAGGTATACGATTCTGTCTCAAAAAAATTTAGACCTTCTCACTGAGTATTGGTACAAATGTGGTCGCCCCAAAGATATCCTTTTCCCAAGTTCCTGGACCGGTGGATATCTTGATATAACCGGTGTTAACCAGTTCTTTAAGAAAAGTGCTAAACTCGCCGGCATTACCCGTCATGTTTCCTCTCATGCATGTCGTCATAGTTTTGCCAGCCACTTATTCGAAAGTGGCACAGATATAAAATATATCCAGTCACTTCTGGGACATGTTGATCCTCGCTCTACAGATGTTTACCTTCATGTGAGCAACAAGACACTTCTTGGGATCCGCAGCCCGTTCGACAACCCGGAAGGTGGTGAATCATGAGTAAGGATTGTACGATTCAGGATGTTTTTCATCGTTTTTATCCATCTTTTGAATCCACACATAGTATTTCTCCCGCTCAGCGAAAGGCCGCTTATCACATCATGAATTGCAAAACCGGTGCCTTTGGTGTGAATGTAAGCGTATGCGAGGACTGCGGCTGCATGTCAGTCCACTATAACTCCTGCCGTGACAGATGCTGTCCTATGTGTCAGGAGTTTCCAAAGGAAAAGTGGGTAGATGCACGGCGTGAGGATATCTTAGATGCTCCTTATTTCCATGTGGTTTTTACAGTTCCAGAAGAACTCAATCCCATTATCTACAGCAACCAGAAATTCTTATATACTGCTCTTTATCATGCGGCTTCAGATACTCTCAGTGAACTTGCTGCTGATAGTAAATATCTTGGGACTGATATCGGCTATATTTGTATCCTCCATACATGGGGAAGTACCATGAATTTTCATCCTCATATCCATGCGATTGTTCTTGGTGGAGGGCTGGATGTGAAAAATCATTGGAAAGACAATGGGAAAGATTTTTTCCTTCCGATTAAGGTAATCTCAAAAACGTTTCGTGGAAAATACATGGCTGAACTTAAGCAGCTCTGGGAAAATGACAGGCTTGAATTTCATGGATCGGCTGCACCTTACAAAAACTACTATACTTTCAAGGAATTGTTAAATACCTGCTATACAAAGGAATGGATTCCTTATTGCAAGAAACCATTTGACGGTGCCGAATCTGTCATCAGATACCTTGGAAAATACACCCACCGGATTGCTATCAGCAACTACCGTATCAAAGACATGACAGAATCTACAGTTACTTTTTCTGCTAAAGATTACAAAAACCAAGGGCTTTGGAAAGAGATCACCATATCCGGCGAGGAATTTATCCGTCGATTTTTAATGCATGTTCCTCCAAAACGTTTTGTACGTATCAGGCACTATGGTCTTCTTTCATCCAGAAATAAGAAGAAAAAGATTACCCTATGCAGAAACATCCTTGGTTGCAAAAAATATATTTCCAAGCTGAAAGATATGGATGCACCTGCCATTATCCGTCTTCTTTATCACAAAGATATATGCAAGTGTTCTTCCTGTGGTGGTAAGATTATTCCTCTGCCTACAGAACAACATTTTATAAAACCAAAACCACATATGCTCTGTTAACGTATCATAACTGTATATTTTTTTAGCTTCCTTAGGGAGGCTTATTTCTGGTGTCATAATACAGGACTGAATGATAAATTCTATGTGTTTCTATGTGTACACGCTATCCTATTATAAATAGAGTGTCAGAATTAAAAGTCCATATAGAGTTGACGCGCTTTGTTCAACCAGAAAAAATCGAAATTGATGCAAACGAAAGGGCAGTTAATGAAAAGTCTCAATACTGCTTTTTCGTTTGCACCACCTTCGATTCTTTCCTTAACGCTTTGTCTTTATCATTATACTACCACACCCAAGAACTTTTGTACATTTTTTCATGTAAAAAACCCCTCACACCATTATTGATGTAAGGGGTTTTCTATATAAGCTAATTAACGTTCTATGTTAGTCACCTACAGTGTACTATTTCTGGTTAATTGCTGCCTGTGCTGCTGCGAGGCGAGCGATTGGTACACGGAATGGTGAGCAAGATACATAGTCAAGACCGATCTTGTTGCAGAATTCAACTGAAGATGGATCTCCACCGTGCTCTCCACAGATACCAACGTGAAGGCTTGGGTTAACCGGCTTACCTAATTCGATAGCCATTTCCATTAATTTACCAACACCTGTCTGGTCAAGCTTAGCAAATGGATCATTCTCGAAGATCTTAGCATCATAGTAAGCTTCTAAGAACTTACCAGCATCGTCACGAGAGAATCCGTATGTCATCTGTGTTAAGTCGTTTGTACCGAAGCAGAAGAAGTCAGCTTCTGAAGCGATCTGATCAGCAGTAAGAGCTGCTCTTGGAATCTCGATCATTGTTCCAACTTCGTACTCAAGGTCGCTGCCTGCTGCTGCGATCTCAGCGTCTGCTGTCTCTACTACAAATTTCTTAACATATTTAAGTTCTTTGATGTCTCCAACAAGTGGAATCATAATCTCTGGTTTTACGTTCCAGTCTGGGTGAGCTTTCTTTACATTGATTGCTGCACGGATAACAGCGCTTGTCTGCATCTTAGCAATCTCTGGATATGTTACTGCAAGACGGCATCCACGGTGTCCCATCATTGGGTTGAACTCATGAAGGCTGTCGATGATTGTCTTGATCTGCTCAACAGTTTTGCCCTGAGCGTCAGCAAGTTTCTTAATGTCTTCCTCTTCTGTAGGAACGAACTCATGAAGCGGTGGATCAAGGAAACGGATTGTAACCGGGTTACCTTCCAGTGCTTCATACAGTTTTTCGAAATCTCCCTGCTGTTCCGGAAGGATCTTAGCAAGTGCTGCTTCTCTTTCTTCTTCTGTCTCAGAGCAGATCATTTCACGGAATGCATCAATTCTGTTTCCTTCGAAGAACATATGCTCTGTACGGCAAAGTCCGATACCTTCTGCACCGAGCTCACGAGCTTTAACAGCGTCAGATGGTGTATCAGCATTTGTACGAACTTTCATAGTTCTGTATTTGTCAGCCCATCCCATAATTCTTCCGAATTCACCAGCGATTGTTGCATCAACTGTCGGGATGATACCATCATAGATATTACCTGTAGAACCATCAAGTGAGATGCAGTCTCCTTCATGATATTCTTTTCCGGCAAGTGTAAATTTCTTATTAGCTTCGTCCATTGCGATGTCACCGCAACCAGATACACAGCATGTACCCATACCACGAGCAACTACGGCTGCGTGAGATGTCATACCACCACGAACTGTCAGGATACCCTGTGCAGACTTCATACCTGTGATATCTTCCGGTGATGTCTCAAGACGTACAAGAACAACTTTTTCTCCTCTTGCAGCCCATTCAACAGCGTCATCAGCTGTGAATACGATCTTACCGCAAGCAGCTCCTGGAGATGCTCCAAGTGCTTTAGCAAGTGGTGTAGCAGCTTTCAGTGCTGCAGCATCGAACTGTGGGTGAAGCAGAGAGTCAAGGTTACGAGGGTCGATCATTGCAACAGCCTCTTCCTCTGTTCTCATTCCTTCATCAACAAGATCACAAGCGATCTTCAGAGCAGCTTTTGCTGTTCTCTTACCATTACGTGTCTGTAACATGTACAGTTTACCATGCTCTACAGTAAACTCCATGTCCTGCATATCTCTATAGTGTTTTTCAAGAGTTTCACAAACCTGTTTGAACTGTACGAATGCTTCTGGGAATTTCTCTTCCATTTCTGAAATGTGCATTGGTGTACGAACGCCGGCAACTACGTCTTCTCCCTGTGCATTTGTAAGGAATTCTCCGAACAGACCGTTCTCTCCTGTAGCTGGATCACGAGTAAACGCAACACCTGTACCACAGTCATCTCCCATATTTCCAAATGCCATCATCTGAACATTAACTGCGGTTCCCCAGGAATAAGGAATATCATTGTCGCGGCGATACACATTTGCGCGAGGATTATCCCAAGAGCGGAATACTGCCTTTATAGCTTCTGTTAACTGCTCTTTTGGATCTGTCGGGAAATCGGTACCAATCTTTTCTTTATATTCTGCCTTAAACTGCCCTGCCAGTTCTTTCAGATCATCCGCGGTAAGCTCTACATCAAGCTTCACACCACGTTTTGCCTTCATCTGATCAATCAGTTCTTCAAAATATTTCTTACCTACTTCCATAACTACATCGGAAAACATCTGAATGAATCTGCGATAGCAGTCCCATGCCCAGCGTGGATTACCGGACGCACAAGCCAAAGTCTCGACAACTTCTTCATTGAGTCCGAGATTCAGGATTGTGTCCATCATACCTGGCATCGATGCTCGTGCTCCAGAACGAACAGAAACGAGCAGCGGATTTGTCTTATCACCAAATTTCTTGCCTGTGATAACTTCCATCTGATCAATGGCTTCAAGAATCTGTTTCATAATCTCGTCATTGATCTGTCTGCCATCTTCATAGTACTGTGTGCAGGCTTCCGTTGTCACGGTAAAGCCTTGTGGTACCGGCAGTTCCAAATTCGTCATCTCCGCAAGATTTGCGCCTTTGCCACCAAGGAGATTTCTCATGGTAGCGTTACCTTCTGTAAACATATAAACCCATTTCGCCATAGCTATGACCTCCTAATACATTTCATGTTAAGGGTCAAAGCCAAAAACACCATTGTTTTTGTAGAAAATGGTCATGAGGCAAAACCCCAACATTATATTTTTTGTAAGCTGCAACTATATTATAGCACTTTGTTATATTTTTGTCAATAAAACAGAGGGATTATTCTCCCTCTGCTCTACAATAATTCGCATGCTTTTCGACATATTTCGTTCCTTAAAAATGTTCTTGGCATCTTTACTGAGAAATGCGCGTCGTGCAACGTATACACGTAAATACTACATATTTTTCAAAAATGCAACATAGCCTTTATATGCCTCGTATACATCGGCTTTGCTTGTCACTTCCCAAGGTGCATGCATGGATAACACTGCCACACCGCTGTCTATGACTTCCATGCCGTAATTTGCCATGATGTAAGCAATTGTTCCACCACCGCCTGCGTCAACTTTTCCAAGTTCGGCGAACTGATAAGATACATCTGCATCATCCATGACACCACGAATCTTTGCAAGGTACTCTGCATTGGCATCATTAGAACCACTCTTACCACGGCTCCCGGTGAATTTATTAAATACAAGTCCTTTCCCGAAAAATGCAGAACTTCTCTTTTCGAACACATCTGCGTACATCGGATCATATGCTGCACTTACATCGGAAGATAACATTCTGGAATTCTGCAAAGCTCTTCTGACTTGCAGCTCGGACTCCCCGTCAGTCATAGCAACCAGTTCAGCCACTACATTTTCAAAGAATCTGGAATGCATACCGGTTGCTCCTACGCTTCCGATCTCTTCCTTATCTACAAGGATGCAGCATCCGGTACGTGTGACCTGAGGCGTATCCAGAATTGCAAATAAAGATGTAAATGCACAAACACGGTCATCCTGACCGTATGCCAGCACCATGCTTCTGTCAAGACCACAGTCTCTTGCTTTTCCTGCCGGAACAATCTCAAGTTCTGCAGAGAGGAAATCTTCTTCCTCCATATCATAATATTTCTTCAGAAGTTCCATCACATTTGCCTTAACTGCTTCTTTTTCTTCCTGATCAAGAGAAGGATCCTGCTCAAGCGGCCGGCTTCCAATTAAAAGATCCAGCTTCTCGCCTTCTACGACTACACTTCCCTTTTTCTCAAGCTGCTTTGATGCAAGATGTACAAGAAGATCTGTAATCACAAATACCGGATCTTCCTCCTCATCTCCAATGCTGACTGGAACAATTGTTCCGTCTTTTTTTGCGATCACACCGTGAACAGCAAGCGGAAGTGTTACCCATTGATATTTCTTGATTCCTCCATAATAATGAGTATCCAGATAAGCCAGCTCTTCATTTTCATATAAAGGGTTCTGCTTCACATCAATACGCGGAGAGTCAATGTGTGCACCTAAGATATTCATTCCATTTTCCAACGGCTCCTGACCGATGATGAACAGGACAATACTCTTATCCATGCACACTGCATACACTTTATCCCCGGCTTTTAATTTTACATGTTCCTTCTGAAGCTCTTTTAAATTCTTATATCCGGCAGCTTCTGCCTTTTTCACCGCAAGTGTAATACACTCACGTTCTGTCTTTCCATCGTCCAGACAATTCTTATATGTCTCATTGATCTTGTCTAATTTTTCCAGTTCTGTCTGGTCATATACTTTCCATGCATTTCTACGTTCCATGCTCAAGACTCCTTTTTTCTTATATTTCGCAGCTAAATTTCTGCCACAATTTGATAATAAGTATATCATATTATAAATACATTATTTACATTTTTCCTAAAGTTCATTATAATTTTAATTGCATTTTAATTGTTATACTATCAAAAGGGGAAATGAACATGAAAATTTTGATTCAAAAATGGAACAACATCAGTCTGATCAAACGCATTATCTGCGGTCTGATCATCGGAATTGCTTTGGGACTTATTTTCCCACAGGCGACCGCAATCTCCATTCTCGGAGATCTGTTCGTCGGAGCACTTCGCGGAATCGCACCGCTTCTTGTATTCTTCCTGATTATGAGTTCCCTTTGCCGCATGGCAAAAGGCCAGAAAACGAACATGTCTTTTATCGTGATACTGTACCTGCTCGGCAATCTGTTCTCTGCATTATCAGCAGTTATTGCCAGCTACTTGTTCCCGGTAACTCTGACATTTTCACAGAGCACGAATACTCAGGATATCACACCACCGACCGGTGTCACAGAAGTGCTGAAAAATCTGCTGATGAATGTCGTTGCGAATCCAGTCGACTCACTGGTAAACGCCAATTATATCGGAATCCTTGCATGGGCCATCATACTTGGCATTGCTCTTAAGAGCGCAAGTGATGGCACAAAGAATGCTTTGGAGAATATTTCAGATGCTATCGCGACTGCAGTAAAATGGATCATTAACTGTGCACCATTTGGTATCATGGGACTGATCTTCACTACAATCTCCGAGCAGGGACTCGACGTTCTTCTCGGATACGGACGTCTGATCTGCGTACTGGTCGGAACCATGCTCTTCGTGGCACTTATTATGAATCCACTGATTACATTTATCTGCCTTCGTAAGAACCCATACCCACTTGTGCTTCGCTGCCTGAAAGACAGCGGACTGACAGCATTCTTCACCCGAAGCTCTGCTGCCAACATTCCGGTCAACATGAAACTCTGCCAGGATCTTGGTTTGGACGAGGATACTTACTCCATCTCCATTCCACTTGGCGCAACTATCAATATGGCAGGAGCTGCTATTACAATCTCCACTATGGCACTTGCCGCAGCACATACACTGAATATCCACGTAGACTTCCCGACTGCACTGATTCTGTGCGTCCTCTCTGCAGCCAGCGCTGCCGGAGCTTCCGGTGTAGCCGGTGGATCACTCCTTCTGATTCCACTTGCCTGCAGCCTCTTCGGTATTCCGAACGATGTCGCTATGCAAGTCGTTGGTGTCGGATTCATCGTTGGAGTTATCCAGGATTCCTGCGAAACCGCACTGAACTCATCTACCGATGTCCTCTTTACGGCAATCGGAGAGATGCGTACACGAAAATAATGAATTAGGGACGTAGTAAAACTTTAAAATACTACGTCCCTAATTATTATTTTACCATGTAAATTTCTTTTCAAAGTAAGCGTCAAGATCTTCTATTTTGATTCTCTCCTGCTCCATTGTGTCACGGTCACGTACTGTAACTGCTCCGTCTTCTTCGGAATCGAAGTCGTATGTTACACAGAATGGTGTTCCGATCTCGTCCTGACGACGATAACGTTTTCCGATATTTCCACGGTCATCGAACTCGCAGTTGTATTTCTTAGCAAGCTGTGCATATACTTTCTCTGCTCCTTCGTTGAGCTTCTTGGAAAGTGGAAGTATACCAATCTTCACTGGTGCAAGTGCCGGATGGAAGTGAAGAACAGTTCTTGTATCCGGCTTATCTTCTGTTCCAATATTCTCTTCATCATAAGCTGCACACAGGAATGCAAGAACTACACGGTCTGCTCCAAGTGACGGCTCAATAACATATGGTGTATATTTTTCTTTCTTCTCGTCATCAAAATAAGTAAGATCCTGTTTTGACACATTCATATGCTGTGTCAGATCATAATCTGTACGATCTGCGATTCCCCACAGTTCTCCCCAGCCAAATGGGAACAGGAACTCGATATCCGTAGTTGCTTTACTGTAGAATGAAAGCTCCTCTTTATCATGGTCACGATAACGTACTTCTTCGTCTTTCAGTCCCAGTGTGTGTAACCAGTCAAGACAGAACTTCTTCCAGTAAGCGAACCACTCAAGATCTGTATCAGGCTCACAGAAGAACTCTAACTCCATCTGTTCGAACTCTCTTGTACGGAATGTAAAGTTACCTGGTGTAATCTCATTTCTGAATGATTTACCAATCTGTCCGATTCCAAATGGAATCTTCTTTCTTGATGTACGCTGTACGTTCTTAAAGTTTACAAAGATTCCCTGTGCTGTCTCTGGTCTTAAATATACTGTATTCTTTGCATCTTCTGTAACTCCCTGGAATGTCTTGAACATTAGGTTGAACTCACGGATCTCTGTGAAATCATGTTTACCGCAAGTCGGACATGGAACATTATTCTCTTTAATAAAATTCTCCATCTGCTCATGGCTCCAGCCGTCGATGCTGTCTCCAATCTCAATACCATGCTCGTGAGCGTAATCTTCAATAAGTTTATCAGCTCTGAAACGCTCATGGCATTCTTTACAATCCATAAGAGGGTCGCTGAATCCGCCAAGATGACCACTTGCAATCCATGTTTGTGGATTCATAAGGATCGCACAATCTACGCCGACATTATATGGTGATTCCTGAATGAACTTCTGCCACCATGCTTTTTTAACATTATTCTTAAGCTCAACTCCGAGATTTCCATAATCCCATGTATTTGCAAGTCCTCCGTAAATCTCAGACCCCGGATACACGAATCCTCTGGATTTTGCTAAAGCTACAATTTTGTCCATTGTTTTTTCTACCATATTCCCTTCTCCTTCTCCTCTGATATTGTTAATAATTATACAGTTAATACTATCTATTTTCAAGTCTATTTCCCATATATTTACTTTGTATTTCTATAAATCAAACTATTGTCTCTAATATTTCCAGTGATTTAAAGTTTCTTCCCACGTATACATTCAGGTAATTGCGGATCAGATTCTCCAGTTCCAAAAGCACTTCTTCTTTTACTGCAAATGTATATAACTTCTCTACTTTTGAGCTGATAATATACTGAAGCGTATATAAAGTAGATGTCCCTACCATCACCGCGTCCGGCGCATGAATCTCACATTTTCTACAGACCAGACCGCCTTTTCTGACGCTGAACTTCATATTTTCTTCCCAGCTTCCACAACTGACACATTCAAACACCTGTGGGCCTTCTCCATTGATACAAACCGCCTTTAACTCATAAATGCACCGAATCAGCCGATTTGGTATATGTACATTTGTAAGGGCGCGCAATGTCTGATACAAAAGTTTTAAGAGTTCTGTCTCATCGTTGGCTTCCCTTGCATAGTACCCTGCAAAATCCAGAAAATAAAAACCATAGTAAGCACCTTCCACGTCTGTCCGAAGTTCAGAAAAATAATTGGAAATAGAGGCCGACATCAATGTATATGATGTCCGCCCCTCATAGACTACAAATTCTCCAAATGAAAATGGGCTTGTCACCCCAAGGAGGGAACTATTGGTTCTTCTGGCTCCTCTTGCAAATGCTGCAATTTTCCCACGTTCTTTTGTAAGCAGTACAACACGTCTGTCATAATCGCCCACCGGATTTGCCGAAAGCACCATGCCCGTCACGGTAATCTGATTCATAGGTCTTCTTCTGTGAACGCTCCATGACTCTGTAGCAGATCTTCATGCCACGGTAATAGAGATAGTCCACAATCCTTCCTGTCTTCATAAATTGCTTCCAGTACTTTTCTTCCATAAGGTCACCTCATCATAAGCTTGTTTTCATGTAAATGTTTTTCCTTATGATTAGATTCCCCCAAATACCACTCATTTTATTCTTCTTCCCGATATCCAAAATTTTTCATCAGAAATTCGCTGTCTCTCCAGTCCTTCTTTACCTTCACCCAAAGCTTCAGATTGACCTTACAATCCAACATTCTCTCAATCTCATAACGGGCAGTACTTCCAATTTTTTTCAGCATACTCCCCTGTTTTCCGATGATGATTCCCTTGTGTGAATCACGCTCACAGATGATCGTTGCATCAATATGCATAACTTTGTTCTGCATTTTCATACGGTCAATCGCAACCGCGATTCCATGCGGAATTTCATCTTGCAAGCTGTGCAATGCTTTCTCACGGATCAATTCTGCCACAATCTGACGTTCCGGCTGATCTGTCACTGTGTCCTCATCATAAAACTGTGGTCCATATGGAAGATATTTCATAATGACGCGTAGAAGTTCATCCGTATTGTCACCACTTCTTGCAGATACCGGAACAATATCTGCAAAGTCATAAATATCTTTGTATGCAGCAATTGCCGGCAGAATCTCTTCTCTCTTCACAGAATCCACCTTATTGATGACGAGAATGACCGGTGTCTTGACTCTCTGAAGCTGCTTTGCAATATGCTGTTCGCCCGCTCCGATAAATGTAGTTGGCTCCACAAGCCAAAGCACGACATCCACTTCATTCAATGTCTTCTCAGCCACATTTACCATGTACTCGCCGAGCTTGTTTTTCGCCTTGTGGATTCCTGGTGTATCAACAAATACAATCTGACCTTCATCCGTTGTCAGAACCGTCTGGATACGGTTACGTGTTGTCTGCGGTTTGTTAGATGTAATGGCAATCTTCTGCCCGATCAGGTAATTCATTAATGTAGATTTTCCCACATTCGGACGTCCAATCAATGTCACAAAACCAGACTTAAAATCATTCTTCATATGTTCTCCTCTCAATTAGGGACACCCCTAATCACTGATGGGGACGTAATATTTTAATGATGCCAGGGTCAAAAGGTCTAAATCCACGTGAGCTTGCTCATAAGTGGATGAAAGACCTTGGAATCCGCCCCAACATCATTTTAACGAAATGCTACGTCCCTAATTAAAAGCTTGTCACATCGCCAAATAATTCTTTATCTTCTTCTATTTTCTCTTCTCCACCAATGACACACAACTGGTCTGCTGCCAGTACTGCTTTCGCCACCTTGGCGAGTGCCCGGATATCTTCCTGTGCCGCATCCAGGATCTGTGCGCGTTCTTTCTTAATCATCTCGGCACTTACTTTGTTCATGTAGAGATTCATAGAACGTTCGCCCTTAGTCGCCGGTGTCATTGGCTGATCCATGTTACTGATTGTTCCAATGATGTATTTTGTCATATCACGGTCACTGACAGTAAAGTTCTCCAGGTAATCTACCACACCCTCATATACATCAATGGTACGTTTTAAATTCGGGTCACGGTAAGACACAAAGTAACCTTCTCCGATGCGGTTGAAACTGCTCATGCAGCCGTAAGCTCCGCCTTTGACACGGATATTCTGCCACAGATAATCATAGCTTAAGATCACTTTGAGAATCTGCAGTGCTCCTGTATATTCTACGCCACGATCTATGAAGTTACCAGTGCGTGCTACATACTGAACTTTTGATGCAGTCTTAAATCCTTCATTCTTTTTCTCGCAATGAATGATGCACGGTGTCTCTGTTACGTTCTCATGATTGAGCCTTCCGGCTAGTTCCGCGATTCTCGGCTCCATGCCCTCAAGACCTTCTCTTGCCGCTGTATAGCTGATCATCATATTGTCCGGACGGAAGATTTTCTTTGTCAGTGCGTACAATCTCTGCGATAACGCCCCTTTTTCCTCGTCAAAATGTTCCTCTATATAGGCAACTCGTTTGTAGAAGTCAATTCCGCTTGTCATATCTTTGAATTTAGCAGACGGTGATGCATAAGACAGTGCACGAAGTGCTGCGGTCGTATGCCCAGAAGACTGGAACTTCATAATCAGCCTTGATTTCAGCATAGCAAGGATCTCCCGGATTCGTTTCGTATCATCCAGTTTTGATGCCGTAAGAATCTCTGCCATCATGGCAAATGTTTTCTCAAGTTGTGAGTATAATGCTTTTCCTTTGATCTCAAATGTCGCTTTGAATTCTTTTTCTTTCACACGGGTCACATTATTATACAGCTCCAGTGATGTACCGATTCCTCCGGTATTTACATTTATCTCATTGAATAACTCACTGTATTCATAGTTCTCTGTATCAATAATTCCAAGTACTGACTGCAGGATTCCAACATCCGCCAGTTCTTCTGCACTGACACCGGACAGATCGAACATAACGTTCACATATCCGATTCCATTTGTCTCAATCTCATGGTAAACAACCGGCACATCTGCCAGCTTCATTTCTTCATTAAAGAATGGAGCTATCTCTCTGGAAATGTCTTCTCTGCGCAGTACCGGGATTTTTTCCAGATTTTCTATCACTTCCGGCTCAGACTGGTACTCTTCCAGCGCCTTCGTGTCTGCCACCAGTTTTTCAACCTCTGCATTGCTCAATGACTCTTTATATTTCTGAAGCTTGTCCTGGAGCTGTGCATCCAGACGTGCTGTACGTCCCTGCTCCGGGCGGACCACTACGATTGCTCCGTGTGTATTGTCAAGCAGATACTTCTGGATCAGTTCTTCATAATATCCGGTTCCAACTTTGTTCTTTAAAAATGCAAATGTCTCTAACGCCTCAATATGGATAAACGGCTGGTTTTCATCATAAAGCCAGCTATCCATAACTTGGAGTCCATACATAAGTCCTTTTGGATAATTTCCAAAATCAGCTTCTCTGTATCGGAATTCGTTGTAGTTGATTCCTGCCAGCAGCGCTTTCTGGTTGATGCCATTCTTCACCTGGTCTCTAAGAACGTCTTCAATCACCTTCACAAACTCATCTTTCTGACTTTCCTCTGCATTTTTCGCAACGACAGAGAAAATAGGCTGATACACACCATTGTCATAAGAACCCATAATGTCTTTTCCGATTCCGGCATCGGTAAGGGCCTTCTTAAGCGGTGCTCCCGGTGCAGATAACAGTGCGTAATCCAGGATTTCAAATGCCTGATAGAGTTCTCGGTCCAATGTTGTTCCAATGACCTTATTATAAGAAAGAAATGTATTCTCTTCTGTAGATTCATCGCTTGCTATAGAATATTCAAAAGTCTTCTCCTGTACCTCATCAAATGGCTTCTGCAAATGAATCTCTGAGTTTACGTCCTTTTTGTCATAGTGACACAGGTATTCCTCGTCAAGCCAGCGAAGTTTTTCCTCCATATCCATATCTCCGTACAGATAAATATAACTGTTGGACGGATGGTAATATGTTCTATGGAAATCAAGAAACTGCTCGTAAGTAAGCTGTGGAATCACCTCCGGATCTCCACCGGACTCATTTGCATAGCAGTTATCCGGGAACAAGGTATTCAGAACAACCCGATCCAGAACTCCCTCCGGTGAGGAAAATGCTCCCTTCATCTCATTGTATACAACTCCATTGTAGGAAAGTTCGCCATCTTTTTCATCCAGCTTGTAGCTCCAGCCCTCCTGACGGAATGTCTTATCATGATTGTAAATATTCGGATGCAAAACCGCATCCATATATACATGCATCAGATTCTGAAAATCCTTGTCATTACAGCTTGCCACCGGATAAACAGTCTTATCCGGATACGTCATTGCATTTAAAAATGTATTCAAAGATCCCTTCACCAGCTCTACAAATGGATCCTTTGCCGGGAAATTCTTTGACCCGCAGAGTACGGAATGCTCCATAATATGCGGAACTCCTGTACTGTCTGACGGTGGTGTCCGAAATGCAATGCTGAACACTTTGTTATTGTCATCATTCTCAACAAGCAGAACTCTCGCGCCACTTTTCTTATGCTTTAAAAGCTTTCCTTTCGCTTTAATACCCTTTAAATCTTCGTCTTTTAATACTTCATACGTCGTTAAGTCTTTTACACTCATAAACTCTTTCCGATGTTCTCCTTTCTCATACACTGAGGCTATTATATCACATTTTTCCACAAAATAAACTGTAAGCCCTTTGGAATACATGAGGATTTTTTATATAATAGGAAATGCAATTCCCTATTATATAAAAAAACATCTGCTCTTTAGAAATATCCCAAAAACCGGATCCATTTCTTAAGGCAAATGTTCTTTTCGTTCATCTATTCTTCTTTTCCTGTAATTGCACGGATCACCAAAAGTGTTCCTGTCATCAGCACAATACCGATTGGCAGACAGATCCATGCGTTCTGTACAAATCCTGCAATGATATAAGTCACAAATGATACTGCTGCCACAGTCATAGCATATGGAAGCTGTGTCGATACGTGATTTACATGATTACACTGCGCTCCGGCTGACGCCATGATCGTCGTATCAGAAATTGGCGAACAGTGGTCGCCGCATACCGCACCTGCCATGCAGGCTGAGATAGAGATGATCATCATCGTTTCATTTGTTCCCTGGAATACAGCAACTACGATTGGAATCAAAATTCCGAATGTTCCCCAGGAAGTTCCGGTCGCAAATGCAAGGAAACAACCCACCAGGAAAATAATTGCCGGGAGGAAATTCACAAGTCCTGTCGCAGCCGTCTCCATAACTCCTGCCACATACTCTGCTGCACCAAGACTGTCTGTCATAGCTTTCAGTGTCCATGCAAATGTCAGAATCAGGATTGCCGGCACCATAGCCTTGAATCCGTCTGGAATACATGCCATAGAATCTGTAAACTTCAGAACTCTTCTAAGTGCATAGAAAATAACCGTGATCACAAATGCGAAGAAGCTTCCAAGCATCAGTCCGACTGACGCATCACTGGCTGAAAATGCTTCTACAAAACTAACGCCACTGAAAAATCCTCCGCTGTAAAGCATTCCGATAATACAGCAGCCAATCAGTACAAGAATTGGAAATACAAGATCGATCACACCGCCTTTTTCTTCAACTACATCATCCTGTGCATCTGCGTACGGTCTGTCCGGTGTAGTATAGATATCTCCTCTTAATGCATTATCTTCATGGACACGCATTGAGCCATAGTCAACCTTTAACACAACAAGAAGAACCATGGTCAGGATTGTCAGAAGTGCGTAATAGTTAAATGGAATGGCACGGAGAAAAATGGAAAATCCGTCCTCTCCCTCTACGAATCCGGTAACTGCCGCCGCCCATGAGGAAATCGGTGCAATGATACATACCGGGGCTGCCGTAGCATCAATCAGGTAAGCTAACTTCGCTCTTGATACCTGATGCTTATCTGTGACTGGTCTCATAACACTTCCAACGGTCAGGCAGTTAAAGTAATCATCAATAAAAATCAAAACTCCAAGCACGATTGTCGCAAGCTGGGCTCCGATTCTTGTCTTAATGTGTACGCTCGCCCAACGGCCAAATGCAGCGGAACCTCCTGCTTTATTCATCATGCACACCATGATTCCGAGAATCACAAGGAATACTAAAATTCCCATATTATAACTGTCTGTCAGAACCCCTACAATACCATCCTGAAATACATGAAGTACTGTATTCTCAAATGAAAATCCTGACCAGAAAAGTCCTCCGATCACAATTCCTACAAATAAAGAACTGTAAACTTCTTTTGTGATCAGCGCCAGCACGATCGCTACAACCGGTGGCACCAGCGCCCAAAAAGATGCATACATTTTTGGCACATACTCTGTTGTCTCTTCTGCTGCAAAAACTGTGACAGAACTCATAGCCAGCATCAGAAGACAAACTACAGCCCCCCAGGCTGCCAGTTTTCTCTTTTTCAACATAATCTCTACTCCTTATGTAATTTAATATTTTCGGAATAAAGCTCTGCCTGGTTACATCTTTTCTACCACAGATCTTATACCTGTTTTTCATACCTGTCATGAAACATTTTCCCATTTTCATGTCAACTATAAATCTAAATAGAAAAACCGTGAATGCATCTGCGTCGTGCACTCACGGTATAATTCATCAGTCCAAATATCCCGTTCTTTCTCCTTACGGTCTATTCTTTATTATACTCTGATAGCGCTCCACCGATGTGACAGTTCGCAGCATATTCTGCCACGCCCCAGAAAATGTACTTGGGATATTACATTTTCTTCGGCGGTCTCCCCTTTCATGTCCGGCAGCTTCCCAAGCTGTCGCCGATCATTACTGATGAATCCCGCACCTCTATCAAGCAAATTCTTTATTCACATAGTATCTTTTTATCACCTATGTTAAAAAAAGTCAATCCTTTTTCTTATACTTTTATCGTTACTTTTTTATCATTTTTTATTATTACTGTTTACTATACTTTTTCTACCCGGCATGGTACAGATTTAATAAGTACAAATCCTGTCATCGGATCTGCATAGTCCAGACTACACAAATCATTGACATTTCCATTTTTCCAAGGTTCTGCCATATAGGCGCTTCCACCCCCATGTGGAATATGTATTGCATGTCTTGCAATGCCACGGATTTTCGCTTTAAATGTTCCGTCTGCGAATGGCGTTATTACTTTTACCATGTCGCCATCTTCGATACCAATTTCTTTTGCATCTTCCGCATTGATATCTACAAACGGATACGGTTCAATCTCAGCAATTTTATCCAGATTTGCCCCAAACACACCCATACGGTTATTGCTTCTTGCTCCACTTGTCATAGTAAATGGATATTCTTTACCAGCAAGTTCCGGAATTGAACGAACATCCTTATACTCTGGATATGGGACAAATCCATTTTCCTCCAGAATTGTAGAATAAATTTCCAGCTTTCCGGACGGTGTCGGGAATCCCGGTTTTCCATCTGCTCTTAACTCACCTGTCTCATATTTCTTATAATGCTTTTCTTTTTTCTGGTCTGCACTTGCCCCAAAATCTCCTGCATATGGCGCAGTTCCACTAAGAAGCCAGCTTCTAAGTTCTTCTTCTGTCTGTGGAAGTTTATCACCAAATCCAAGTTTTTTGGCAATTGCTCCCATAATTAACACATCGTTTTTAGATTCTCCGACTGGCTCAATCAGGGGTTCCACAATATGTGGTCCTTCTGGTCCTGGTACAGCTTTTGGCACTTCGAATAACGAACAGGCCGGAAAAACTACATCTGCATATCGGGCATCTTCTGTAAAGTAACGATCCAGAACGATCAGGCAATCTAATTTTTTATATGCTTCACGCCAGCTTTTACTATCCGGGAATGACAATACCGGCGATCCTCCTAAAATCATAAGTCCACGGACCGGGTATGGCTCGTCTTCTAATACTGCTTTCGGAAAACGCGAAAACTGTCCCAGACCACTGAATTTATAAAATAACGGAAATTCATCTACTCCGATTGGTTTGTCATCTTCTGGTATTTCAAAAAGCTTCGGAGTCTCCAGTCCTTTTGCATTCAGATAAATTGCACCCGGCGCGTCCAACTTCCCGGTAATTGCCCACAATACAAAGATTGCACGGTTATTTTGAATTGCACTGAGCTGATATTCCAGACCCGTATAGGCAACAAGCGGAATCTTTGCAGTAGAGCAGAAAATATCTGTCAGCTTTTCAATATCTGTCACGGAAATGCCACACCATTTTGAAAGCTGCTCCATTGTCTGTGTATCCAGATAAGCTTTAAACTCTTCAAATCCTCTTGTATATTTCTCAATAAATTCATGGTCATAACGTCCACTGTCTATAATCAGTTTCAGCATCGCAAGGGCAAGTGCTCCATCGGAACCCGGCGTAATCGAAATCCACCAGTCTGCAATCTTGCCAAGTCCTTCCTGCCTTGGATCTATCACGATCAATTTTGCTCCTCGCTTCTGAGCTTCCTTAATACGATGCAACATCACCTGCGGGCCATCGTCACTGGCAGAGTTTTTACCCCATGAGATAATATAATCACTTTCTTCAATCTCCTGCACCATCATTCTCGTATTCAGACCCATAAGTGTTCCAGGCGTCACTGTACTGGAAGCCAGATTACAGATGGATGCACAATTCATATCATTGACGGAACCCAGATTTATAAGAAATTTTCCTTTGCCGCTTCCATCACCTTTGCCACAAAGTCTTGTTACAGGAAGCCCTAAAATACCTCGTCCATAGTAAGATGCCAGAGATCTGCCGCCATATGTATCTGCGGTTTTTTTCAGTAATTCCGCAGCTTTGTCAACAGCTTCTTCCCAACTGCACTCGCGGAATTTTCCTTCTCCACGCTCGCCAACTCTGATCAATGGACGTTTGATACGCTCCTCCCCATAAAGAATATCTGGTACCAATGCTCCTCTCGGACATAATCTTCCTTTCGGAGATTCTTTATCTGGTTCTGCTTTCACAATTTTCCCATTTTCAATAGCATAAACTACTGCACAGCCGCCCTGACATAAACCACAGATTCCTTTTTTTACCATGATGCTCCGCTCCTTTTTTAATTACTATTTATTTTATCAGCTACATTAGTTTTATTGTACTACTGTATCAAAATGCTCGCATAATTGCCAGTTTAATAAATTCCCCCTGCATCTTAAAGCTCCTGCTCTTTTGTCAATTCTCCTTTTTTCATCCAATAACATTTGTCCGCATAATTCATAAAATCTCGATCATGAGTGCTTACTAATATGGCAACGCCATCTGCAACCATTTTTTTAAAATATTTCATAATAATCTCTGAATTTTCTGCATCCAAGCTGCTTGTCGGCTCATCTGCAATCACCAGTTTCGGCTGTTGATAAAATGCTCTTGCAATTGCCACACGCCGCTGTTCTCCACCTGACAGATTGTACGGATATTCACTCATCATATCCTGGATACCCAAAAGTTCTACCAGATTTTCCATATCTTCTTTTGGCTGTCTCTTCTTTTTCCCTACAGAGACTGGAAGCATAATATTTTCTGTAACAGTCAAATTAGGTAACAGATTCTGTCCCTGCATGATGTACCCCAGATCTCCTCTTCGCAATTCTGAAAGTTCTACTTCTGTCATGCTTTCCACTTTCTGACCCATCAATTCAATACTGCCCTCTGTAGGTTTCAAAATTCCCGTCAACATATGAAATAAAGTAGATTTTCCGCTTCCTGACTGTCCCATGATAACCGAAAGTTCATTTTCATTAATTTTTACATTCACCTGATTTACAGCATAGAATCTTCTGTCACCCCGGACAAATTCTCTACTTAAATTTTCTGTCTTTAAGATCATGATTCTACCTCCTGGATCAGTTTATATGTCTCCATTCTGCTGACGCGTATTGCAGCATACAATGTAGCAAGTAAACTGACAACAACCGCAAGCAAAATACTCTGCAATGCTAATACTGCATATCCTTTGATGGCAATATTAAAATAAGTAAGATGAAGCTTTTCTATAATAATATCGCTGAAAAGTAATATCCCTCCACCCGAAATCATGACACCGAGTACTCCACCGCTTCCTCCAATGATACCGGCTTCCAGTAATAACATTTTAAAAATCTGACTCTTATGTACTCCGACCGAAATCATGGCTCCAAATTCTTTCAGTCTCTCATTTACTGTAATATTAAAAATGCAGACCAATGCAAGAATCGCCATCACAAACAAGAGCATGATTAATACAGAACTATAGGACTGCATCTGATTTAAAGTGTCTGTAACATTTCCGGACATTGCTTTTGCTGTATAAGCTTTTAGTCCGGATGCACGCATCTTTGTATTGATTGTATCTGCAACTTTCTTAGAGGTCGTTCCATCTTTCACTTTTATCATAACCAATGATACATAATTCTGCGGATCCGTAAGATCTGTCACATATTTCATCTGGAAACTATTAAATAATGTATCGGCTGTATTCACATCCATAAAAGTACAATTGTCATAACTGGTTCCAGTCTCCTCCAACTTTGCCGCAATCGTAAATGGTTCATTAAAAAAGGAAATGGTTCCCCCGATTTCGGAATTAATCTTACTTCCCACTACCACTTCTCCTTTTTTCAGTTTCTGTATGTGATTTTCTGCAAGCCATGACTTCACAATAAAATCACTGTCTGAGTCAAATGCAACAATCTGTACCGGAACAGAGCAGCAAGCTGCGTCCAGAGATGTAATATATAATTGTGGAGACATTTTCTCGATACCATCAATCGTTTTGATATCATCCATCAGGGAACGGTCAAAATAAAAACTGCACTGCCCTCCTGAAAACAAAGAGTCGCTCAGATCAGCCTCATACTCAGCCGGAGCTACAATGACATCTGCTCCAATCCGGTCAACAGTCTTATCAATGCACTGTCTCATACTCTCTGTCAGGATCCGGCTGACAAAAAGTGTAGCAGACAGGATCATTACAAGCAGGATCAAAAATATTGTTCTCGTTTTTCGATGCTGCAGATTTCTTCCCGCCAGTCCATATACAGTCAATGGTTTCTGTTTCATTTTCTTTTCTCCTTCATAACTGAAAAGGGAGAAGCCTTCGCCCTTATACAAAGTCCAAAGCTCCTCCACTTTCTATCGTATATATCTAATTATTTAGCACTTTCTTTTGATGCAAGTGGCTGCCATGCTGTCTCTACTACTTTGTCTACTGTCCAGTCAGAACTAATAATTCCAGCTTTAATATAGTCTTCTGCAACATTCTCAATTGTCTTCTTAGTATCATCATAGGATACAGACCAATTCTGCTGATCAAGCATGTATTTTGTAAGCTCAAGATCACCAGATACCATTCCTTCATCTAACATAATCTGTGCCGCTTCGTCTTTGTTGTCATAAATGTACATATACGCATCCATTACGCATTTTGTAAGTACCTGAGCCATGACTGGATTCTCTTTTACGAATTTACCCTGCATAGCAAGTACACAACATGTCTCATCTTTAAAATCATCGTCCCATGTGATTGAACGTAAAACTTTTAATGTACCGTCATCTACGAATTTCTTAGCGAAACGGTCACTTAACAGGCAGGCTTTAATTTCACCAGACTGCAAGGACTGAATCGCCGCACTTGACTCAACCTGTACACATGTAGCTGCATCAGATTTTAATCCGTCTGCAAGGAAGAAACGAATAATCATATTATGAGATGATCCACCGATTGGGCTATCCATACCTACTGTAGTTCCCTCTAAGTCTTTTGTTGATTCAATTCCGGAATTCGCAAGTACATATAAAGATTTACATCCTGTCTGAGCACTTCCTGTAAATACAATATCCATTCCATTTGTAATTGGCACGAGCATATGCGCAATATGATGTACTCCCATCTGCGCCTTACCAGATCCAAGAGCCTCTGTAATCTCAGTTCCTGCTGCGATATCTACATTAATTCCCCATTTATCATAGTACCCCAGTGCCTTTGCCATGTGAGTTCCACAAGTACAATCTCCTCCATCATACTCCGCTGTGATGGTTGTTCCCCATGCTGGTTCTTTTTCCATAGCGGCTTTAATCTCATCATCTGTCATCTTACTGATATCTGCCACCTCTTTATCAGTAGATTCCTCCTGTTTTGTAGATTCTTTTGCATCTGATTTGTCTGATGATAAATCAGATGTATTTCCGCATGCTGCCAATGAAACTGTCATCACACATGCAAGTAATGCTGCAAAAACTTTTCTCTTCATACTTTTTTCTCCTTTTTCTTTTTTGCATTTACATTGCTGCTATTTATATTTATTCGAAAATAAATATCTCCTTTAATGATCCTCGTGATGTTTTAAATCAAGCATCTGTAAGATCCTGTTCCTATAAGCCTGGAACTCTTCGCTGTTTCTTTGCTTCGGCTCTGATAATTCAATCGGAATATCTGCTTTTACTCTTCCAGGTCTTGGCTCCATGACAAGTACCCTGGTTCCCATATAGATAGCTTCCTCTACATCATGAGTTACCATAACAACTGTCTGTTTCTGCTCTCTCCAAATATTCAGAATCTCATCCTGCATATTCATACGGGTAAATGCATCCAATGCTCCAAGAGGCTCGTCCAGAAGTAAGATATCCGGATTATTAATCAGCGAACGTACAAGTGCTACTCTCTGTGCCATTCCTCCTGACAGCTGATGTGGATAATCCTTACGGAACTCCTCCAATCCTACCATCTTAAGCATCTTTTCCACTTTTTCTTTATTATACTTTTTCTGCATGCGCAGACTAAAAGAAACATTCTTCTCAATTGTAAGCCACGGGAATAATGTAGCTTTCTGGAAAACCATTCCTCTGTCCGGTCCGGCTCCGGTAATTGGCTTGCCGCCCAGTAATATCTCCCCACTTGTCGGTGGAATCAGTCCTGCAATCAGACGGAGAATCGTAGATTTTCCACATCCACTGGTTCCTACTATACTTACGAACTCACCCGGTTCAATCGTCAGGTCAATCTCTGCCAGCGCATGTGTAATACCATCGCTGTCAATCTTGGCGAAACTTTTAGTTACACCTTTAAATTCCAGGACACGTCCATGTCCCTGCTTCTCCTCCAATGATGCCATCTATTTCACAACTCCTTCCTGCCAGCGAAGCAATATCTTTTTCAAAACATTTAATGCGAAGGCTACAGCTGTGAAGATTACACAAATCAGTACAACCGCCGCATACATCTTGGAATAAATTGCCCATGATTTCTGCCACTGTATGTACCAGCCAAGTCCTGCTTTTGCTCCCAGCATCTCTGCAACCAGAAGTGCTGTACATGCAGAACTCATTCCTTGAGTCATTCCCTGAAGGATGTTCGGCATCGCATGTGGAATTGCCACACGGAATACAAGCTGATATCCTTTTGCTCCAAGTGTCCTTGCTGCTTCCAGATATGCCTTGTCCACATTTTGGATACCATTCTGAGATGCAATCGTCATTGCGAACCATACACCCAGTCCGATGATAAATGCGCTTCCTTTGAAAAGTGAAGATACAAGTACCATAATAATTGGAATCCATGTCGTAGACGGGATAGGTCCGAGTAATTTTATGATCGGTGATACCCAGTAATTAATCTTTTTATTGTATCCACAGGCAACTCCTGTAATCAGTCCAAGGATTCCTCCGATAAAATATCCTGTAAACAACAGTTTCAATGAACCTAGTGTGCTTACCAGTAACAATTTTCTGTCTTCTATAATCGCTACAAGAATAGTATTCACACATGGGAAAAATGGTTGTTTTAAAATGCCTGTTTTTAAGGTCAAAACATCATACAACATAACCACTAATACAATTACCGTATAAAGCGGAGCTTTGTATCTCACTTTTCCAAAGTAACTTTTATTAATGAATCCTCGAATCAGTGTAATCAGATAAAGTGCCAAAAAAAAGCAGACGCAAATAGTAAATATGTGTGGTTTCGGATTTGTTACAATATTGGGCATATTATAGTAAACTAAAAACATAATGATCGCCGCAATAAATGGACAAAAGCAAACCAGTACATCTAATCTACGCTGCATCTTCGTCTTCGGAGCACTTTCCATTTCAAGTAGCTGTTCCCTCGTCAGTTGTCTCTCTTTCTCCATTCCTTTCGCTGTCTCCTTTTTCATAACTAACAAATTTCATATTTATTTTTTACAATCATATATCCATTTTGTACAAAAGTAAAATCTTTTTTTCTCATAAATACATGTAATTATTAATATTATCTATATTAATATAGATCAGTCAGTATATATAACATCATACTTTTCATTCTTTTTAGCGCAAAAATATAGCATTCTTACCAACTTTGCAAAAAATAGGTAAGAATGCTATATTTTTTATCGCTGATATATTAAAGAAAGTATTGTTTTTCTCTATTTCTTATCTTTTATACTAAAAACAATCAAAATTATTCCAGTAATAATTGCTACACCTGCCGCAAATCTTGACCAAGAAGTCATCACATGGCAAGCCATATTAGCATGTGCACATATACCAATTCCAAGTCCTGTATCTGTTGTCACGAGTGCAGCCAGAACACTTATTACAATCGCAACAATGCCTCCCTGTAACTTATTCTTTGCTAAAAACATGACCAATGCATTCACAAGCAGAATAATCCCCAGAATAACAAGTACCTGTCCAGAATAAAAGCAGCGCATATGTGTCTCATTCCCGTTTTCAAGAATCATCATTCCTCCACATGGTTTTGCCCATATCTTCGGTGCTGCTGTCATAATAAATCCTGCCAGCAGATTCACCGCTGCTACTACATTGTCTTTCATTGATGTCTTCATTTTCTTTCTCCTCTCTTCTGTAAAATACATACTGTTTTTAGTTTAACACTCTCTGGCAAAGTCCTCAAATTGTTAATCTCTATATATAAACTTCAGTTATAGATTAAAAGAGCGCTCACCTTACAATCATATAATAAGGTGATGCGCTCTGCTTTCCTGTGAAACTTTCTGTCTGTTATTTTCTTTTTGCATATAACAACTAATGAACAATTACTTTTTTTCTATTTTCTTTTTATATTCGTAAGTCCCGATCATAATTCCTCCACAGATTAACATCAGACCTGCCAGAGTTTTTATATCTGCGCTGTCCCCGGTCTTGACCGTCATACTTTTTTGTTTGGCCTCCGGTTCCTGATATCTGTTCACAAAAACAGGGTCAACTTTCTCTCCTTTTGCATTGTATGCGACAATAAGTGACTGTAGCGTATCTGTCTGTTCATTTCTCATAATATAGACTTCCAGAGAATACTCGGACTGGTCATATGTCCAGTTTTTTCCATCACCAGCCACCTGACTGATCGTATATCTGTACACCCCCGGCTTTTCATACTGAATTTGAAATGCATCTTTCTTTGTTCCTGTTATCTGAACTTTTGAAATCTTCGGCATCGGACTTTGTTCATCATTTTGTTTTAATAAAAACGAAAATATTTCGTTTTGTTGCGAGTTTCCAGTAATTTTTAATTTCACAGGAATATTGACCGTTATCTGCTCCTGTGTATTCTCTACCGCTGTCACATGATTTGTTTCTACATTTGCCATCTGGCTTTCTTCTGCACTTGCTGCATGAATTTTCACTGAAGATAGCATCGCTGTAGATATTAGTGCAAAAACTACCATTACCAGCCACATTTTACTTTTTCCACACATACTTGCCTTCTCTTGTATATTTATCCCCCGCATTTTCTCATTCATTTTCCATCTCCACATATACTTTTCCACTTCCTTCCTCCGAAGCACTGCTGTGCACAATCCTGCATATGAGAACATGTCTTGCATTTGTTCCGCTTGTGGAACAGGTCGACAGTGCTATCATCTGATCTTCCGTCGTAAGTTCTTCTCCTGTTGTATACTGCGCCTGTTCATAAATGCGTTTCAAAAGCTCCTGCCTTTCCGATACATTATCCCACTGGGTTCGATAAATATATTTGTCATATGCATCTACTGTAAGAAACGCAGCTGTTTCCAGGTACAGCACCCGGTCCGGCAGATAAATTTTCCCAGTTGTATTTTTCTGGAAAAATGTTTCATCACTATATTTATCCAGATCACCGAACATTTTTCCTGCCTGCATATGATGCCCCATAAGTACCATATATGGATCTGTAAACTTCCGATTATTCTGCCAGTCCAAAAAGATACTTCCGGATATCTCCGGATTTCCAAGTGCATCCTTATCCAGATATTCAAAATTGTCCTCTCCCTGAACTATTGGATAGTCGATTCCTGTATGATCCATAACAATCCATCCACATACATCCGGATTCATAGCCATAAGCTGACTGAAATTATAAGAAAGTCCTTCTGCCTCGTCTGGTTTATATTCCACCATCGTTTTCAGTGCATTTTCCGAGCCATCTAAAATGCTCCAGTTGTCCCACAGCGCATAACCGGCATAGGCGAGGCAGCATAAAAAAATAACTGCCGCCACGCCATTTACAACCATATCAAGCCCTTTAGTCAGATAATACTCCGGCGTTCGTTCCATCCTTAGATTCTTTTACGACGGAAAAATACGAGACATCCACAAAACGCTGCTGCAAATGCAAGAAGGACTGGGGCAAAATGAAGGATCACACCTGTCGGTGGAGTAACTGTGTCAATATTGGTGTAAGCAACTGTGTTTGTTGCATCCAGATTAATTGTTCCGTTCGCACTCTTACTTTCAACTGCTTTTCCACCATTCACGCTGACATTTGTTGTATCATACCCTTTTGAGTCAGTCTCCTTTACAGTATAATCTGCCCCTGCCGGAAGATTTTTAATTTCAAACGTCTCGCCGTGTTTCAGTGTAAATGTAGTTTCCTCTCCATTTGTCACTGTAACATCTGCTTTGTTTGTAGAATAAGTTCCATCAATTCCATTTACAACAACAGTAAAAGTGAATTCATCATTTTTATTTGCAGCACTTCCGGAAACAGTTTTTGTTATTTTTAAAGATTCTGCATCCGCTTCTGTATTTTCAAATCCTGCCCCTTCACTTTTCTGATTGGTTGCCACACTCGTTGTTGCAATGCCTGATACCTTTAAATTTCCTGTCTGGGATCCGTTATCTTCTGTCTCCCATACAACCTGAACATCTAACAAATAAGACTGATCAGAATATGCAATATTGGGATTGTGTCCCGGATTCTCGCTTAACATGAAGTGATATAACCCCGGAGCTGTAAATCTAATTCCGTCGAATAACTCATCATAAGACAATGTTTCACTGGAGCTTGCTCCGCCTGCTGCCTTTGTCTTCCATGCTGATGTAATCTGCGCCGTCTTTGTGGCATTATTCTGTGTCATTTCACTTCCATTAAATGTCGGTGTGCTCGAAGCATTGGTTCCGATTGCATCAGAACCTGTGTACTCTAATGCAAAATCAAATGTTTCTGAATCATTGAGTAATCCATTTTCTGCAACTGACCAGGTCTTGGCAATCTGCTTTCCAGGGCCAGAATATCCATTAACACTAATTCCCTGTGTTTGCGAATTCGCTGCAAATGCAGTTAATGACATGCCCATAAGCATTGCTGTGGACAGCATAGATGCTACCAGTTTTTTAGTAAACTTTTTCATACCTTACATTCCTTTCCATATTCTAAAGCAACTTTTTTATCTCTTTTTTGATTATATATTTCTCCTTCGGATCACAGTGATAACAAGCCCCCGGATCTCGTTTTTCGATACTGCTCCCAGTGCCCTGCTGTCTCTGGACACACTGTGATCATCACTTAAAATATAATATTGCTGACTTTTAAGCGTTACTTTTCCTGTACCATTTTTATTTCCCGGGTTATACATATCTTCCTGGTTTATATCTGCCTGTGTATAACCATTTATGACAAGCTGTCCGTTCTTCGTAATTTCCACTGTCTCACCAGGCATCGCCGCAATTCTTCCGACCATCTCTACTCCTCGCTTTTCATATACGACTACATCACCTCCCGTATATGAGTCCTGCAGGCGGTAGTATAATAACAGATCTTTGTCACCGATTGCCGGTTTCATATCGCTTCCATACTCAAATGTCACTCCGAACACACACCGGAACAGAAGCACAAGAAAGACCGCAAGAAATACTGCTTTTCTAAGATCACTGCCACGAAGCTTCCGAAGTATCGTTCGCTGCCTTCTTTGCCGGATTACCTCTTCCGTACTACCTGCCCGGTTAGATTGTATACTCTGCTCCATGTTTCTCCTTTAATTGCATGCGAAACTTTTCTTCCTGGATAAAAAAGACTCTACGATACATTTCGTCCAGAATCAGAAGCTTATCCCACACTTCCTGTTCATCAACCAGTCCAAATATTCTGTGAAATTGCATAGTTTCAATAACATGTGCAATATCCTTTACAGATGATGCATGCCTGGCTTTCTGAATCCATTCTTCATTTTTCCTCTTGTTCTTATTCTCCTTTTTGTTCTGTCTCATACATTTCTCTTTCTTCTGGCATATCCATATCCCAATGCCAGCACTGCAATACAAAGAATCAGCACATATGGAAAAGTCATCATGGCAATGCCTGTCACCGGCTGCTGCTCCATCTGATTTGTAAATGCAGCTGTAACATTCGTATTGTCAATATTAAGCAGGATGCCATTCTCCTGGTCATATCTCTCATCAGCACCATTTACAGTAACAGAAGCCCAGTAATCTCCACTTTCTTCTTTGATCCTAACGTCTCCAGATGTGATCTGTTGTATCGTAGCTGACTCACCATTTTTCAGAACAACGCTGGCATTTCCTGACTGATCAAATATAATCTGTGAGGCATGTGTCTGTGAACAATTCTGGGTTCCATTATAAATTACATCGAATGTCTTTCCTGCCAATCTGGATGCAGTCAGTGTAAATGTAAAATGTTCGGCTGGATTTGCTGCACTGCCTTTTATAATTTTGGAAATGGTCAAATTGACCGGTGTCACATCTTCTACTTTCATCTTCATCCGGCTCAGATAATAGGTATTCCTCGAAACAGTCCGGTAAGAAAACTTGTTATTTGCCGGATCCACATGATAAATACCTGCATAATCTTTATCTGCCCCATCTATCTTTGGCGTGATAGTCACCCGCCATATCCGCCCATCTTTGTCGTAGTTCAGAACAATCCGGTCTTTTTCCTCTGTCAGATATTGATAATTCGTTCCACCAAGTGCTTCTTCCACTTTTGTTTTAAAATCTGCATAAGTAACACCTGGAAGTTTTTGTTCATTGGAAGAAATTGCAAATAATGCCTGATCATTCTGATCATATAGCTCTACTACATAAACCGGTGGATCTTTCTTCAGAATTCCGTCAATATGCCAGCCATCATTCTCCCGTTTCAGGACATAACCGACAAACATATTGCTTCCAAATACATTTTCAAACTTCTTCTGATCCGTACTGCTCATGGCCTGAAAAATTGCCTGCTCCCAGAGATTCGTGGCATTTTGCACCCGGTTCGCCTTTGTCTTATCTCCCGGATTCCAAGACTCATCACTGTCAATAGAATAGTAGATGTACCATGTCCGATCATAGTCTTTTATATAAGTTTTTACCGGCTTTTTATTCAACTGATCCAAATCCACCGTAACCGTAAAATATGGAGTATTGTTACCCGAAGGTCCAAACTCACCCGCAGTAAAAGCTTGGTTTATCTTTTCTGGTATCGCATTACTATATCTCAGATATACTTTTGCAGTAATCTTACCTGTAGCAGGATAATTATCTGCAAGTACTGCAATATCCTGGTCATCCTGCATCGTATTGTCAATCTGATTTTCATCTATTGTAGTAGCATTTTCCTGATCTGGCACCGCCTCCTCTACAGCCTGTACAGAACTACTGTCTTCCTGTGCATCTGCCGCCAATACCTTCATCTGTGACGGCATCAGAAGGCAGAGCCCGAGGAGTAATGAAATCAAACATCTTCTTCCTCTTTTTTTCATGTCTGTAACTCCCTTTCTGTTTTTCAAAACTTTGTTTTTTCAGCCTGCCTATATATATCCTATGAAGAAAGTTTCCAGATTATTCCTAAAATGCCCAAATATTAGCTTGTTTCTCACCACCTATAGAGGTGGAGTCATCTCCCATCTGATATAAAAAGCTGTACACATGACCCTTGATCTTCTGGATCACGCATACAGCTTTATGCCCCGCGTCTCTTTTTACACATCGTCTTCTTCATACAGAAAGCTAATGTATTCATAAATCTTTGCAAAATCTACTTCACATTCTCCCCCGAATATACCCACTGGAACTTTGGAGCTAAATCCATAAATAGACGGTGTCACCTCTGCTTCAAAATCATACACAATAACCTTTTTCCCTTTCGGATCCACCAGCCAGTATTCCCGAACTCCTGCCTCCATATATTTTCCCAGTTTCACATACATATCTTTTTTCTTTGTAGAATCCGAGAGTATCTCCACTGCCAGATCCGGGGCTCCATATATACATTTTCTTGTAATCTTGTCCCTGTCACAGATGACCATAACATCTGGCTGCACCATAGTTTTATCGTCACAGTCAAGCTGTACGTCCATAGGTGCAGCCATGACAATGCATCTTCCTTTCTGCTGACTGATATATGATCGGACTATGTTACACAATTCCGTAGACAGAATCTGATGGATGGCAGTCGATGAAGCCATATCATAAATCACGCCATCAATAAGTTCAACACGTCTTTCCTTCGGAATTAAGTAATAATCCTCTACCGTATAATCACCCTGTCTCTTTTCAGACGTCTCTGGTAACGCCTCACCGATTCTGTCTGTATGTTTTTTCAATATCCTTTCAAGTGCAATTAAAGTTTCATATCTTGGAGATCTGGTAACTCCCGCAAGAACTTTCTGCACCGTTCCAAGCGGTACTCCCGAAAGCTCTGAAAGTTTCTCATTCGAATATCCTAATTCCTTTTTTCTTTGCTTCATCTCTTCTACCGTCATTGCATCCCCTCCAATCCATTCAAGAATGCCTCGGCATTCTTGCTGCGAGGTGCGCGTCATGCAATTGCATGACATACTTCTACTGCGCACCTCTGCAAGTCTACACTCCGTTTCGGTCGGCGCAAAACCATTGTCCACCGGACAATGTGCGCCCTACCGGAGGCTATATCAGCTAAGGGATTGACTCCCACCACTGATACCAGCTTGTTTCTCACCACCTATAGAGATGGGAGTCATCTCCCAACTGATATAGCTTCTTATTATTTCCATTATATTATCATGTTTTCCATATTAATTCAATATAGTTCCAATATCATTCCGTTTTATTTCCATTTATGTATGTAATTTAAGAACGCCTCTGCAGGATTGCAGAACTCCAAAAAGAGGAGTGATATTGTACTAAATACAATATCACTCCTCTAATTTACATGAATTCTCGTATCCTTTATAGAATCAATTCTACTCTTCTGCTCCATAGAGTGTTACAAGTTTCTTCAGATACTCGTATCTCTCCATAGCCTCCTGCTCATTTTTCTTGAACAGTCTTGCTGCCTTCTCCGGATTAGCTCTCTTCAGTGCGTTGTAACGTACTTCTCCGTCCAGGAATTCCTGATATCCTTCTTCCTTAGGCTCTTTGCTATCCAGTGTGAACTTAGCGCCCTCTGCTGCAGGGTTGAATCTGAAGTTATTCCAGTATCCACACTCTACTGCTAACTGCTCCTCAGTCTGAGCTTTGCTCATACCTTTCTTAATACCATGGTTGATACATGGAGCGTAAGCAATGATGAGTGATGGTCCCGGATAAGCCTCTGCCTCTGCAATTGCTTTTACAGTCTGGTTATAATCAGCACCCATAGCGATCTGTGCTACATATACATAACCGTAACTCATTGCGATTCCTGCAAGGTCTTTCTTCTTTGTCTCTTTACCACCAGCTGCGAACTGTGCTGTAGCACCTGTCTTAGTAGCCTTTGAAGCCTGTCCACCTGTGTTAGAATAAACCTCTGTATCGAATACCATGATGTTAATATCCTCGCCACTTGCAAGAACATGGTCTACACCGCCAAATCCGATATCGTAAGCCCATCCGTCTCCACCAAAGATCCACTGGGATTTCTTAGCCAGGAAATCTTTGTTCTTAACGATGTCCTTACATGTATCACAATCACAACCATCTAATGCTGCAACAAGTTTATCTGTAGCATCACCATTAGATGCTCCACAGTTAAATGTGTCAAGATATTCCTGACAAGCTGCTTTTACTTCTGCAGATGCTTTATCGCTTGCAGCAATTGTCTCAACTTCTGCTTTTAATCTCTTTCTGATAGCCTTCTGGCCAAGTAACATACCATAACCAAATTCAGCATTATCCTCGAACAGTGAGTTAGACCATGCCGGTCCCTGTCCCTTAGCGTTTACTGTATATGGCGTAGACGGTGAAGAGTTACCCCAGATAGAAGAACATCCTGTAGCATTAGCGATATACATTCTATCTCCAAATAACTGAGTTACCAGTTTTGCATATGGTGTCTCACCACATCCTGCACAAGCTCCTGAGAACTCTAACAGTGGCTGCTTGAACTGACTTCCTTTTACTGTTGCAGGTTTGAACTTCGCAACAACCTCTGGTTTTACCTCGATCTCACGACCAAAGTCAAATGCTTTCTGAGAACCTGCATTTGCTTCCATGTTCTCCATAACAAGAGCTTTTTCACCCTTCTTACCTGGACATACATTGACACAAGATCCGCAACCTGTACAGTCATAAGCAGATACTGTCATTGTAAATTTCAGTCCCGGCATACCGATCATATCGATTGCTTCTGTTCCTTCCGGTGCTTTAGCAAGCTCTTCTTCTGTAAGTGCTACCGGACGGATAACTGCATGTGGACATACATATGCACAACGGTTACACTGTACACAATTTTCTGATTTCCATACCGGAATATCTACTGCAATACCACGTTTCTCATACTCAGCAGATCCTGAAGGTGTAGAACCATCAGCATAATCAACAAATGCGGATACTGGCAGGTTATTACCTTCCTGTGAGTTAACTTTTGACTGAATATTTTTAACAAATGCAACTACATCTGCGCGACCGTCTTTTACTTCCGGAGTAAAGAGTCCCTCATCCGGACAGGATTTCCATGAATCCGGAACCTGAATCTCTACAACCTGTTTTGCACCGGCATCAATAGCATCATAGTTCATCTGTACAATCTTGTCACCTTTTCTTCCGTAAGTAGCTTTTGCTGCTTTCTTCATAAGGTCGATTGCCTCTTCCTCAGGAATGATTGCTGCAAGCTTGAAGAATGCTGACTGAAGAACTGTATTGATACGTCCGCCAAGTCCGATTTCTTTACCAATCTTGATACCATCGATTGTGTAGAATTTAATATTGTGGTCTGCAATGTAAGCTTTTACCTGTCCCGGTAAATGTTTCTCAAGACCTTCCATATCCCATGAGCAGTTCAGAAGGAATGTTCCTCCGTCTACTAACTCCTGAACCATGTTATATTTATTTACATAAGATGGATTATGACATGCTACAAAGTTTGCTTTGTGAATCAGGTAAGTAGATTTGATTGGCTTCTTACCGAAACGCAGGTGTGACATTGTAACACCACCGGACTTCTTAGAATCATAATCAAAGTAAGCCTGTGCATACATATCTGTGTTGTCACCAATAATCTTGATAGAGTTCTTGTTAGCTCCAACAGTACCATCTGCTCCAAGTCCCCAGAACTTACAGTTGATTGTTCCCTCTGGTGTTGTAACCAGCGGAGCTCCAACTTCCAGTGACAGATGTGTAACATCATCCTCAATACCAATTGTAAATCTCTTTCTGTCAACATTGTTAAATACAGCAACAATCTGAGCCGGTGTTGTATCTTTAGAACCTAATCCATAACGTCCACAATTAACCGGAATACTATCAAACTTAGATCCTTTCAGTGCAGATACGACATCCAGATATAATGGCTCTCCTTCTGCTCCTGGCTCTTTTGTTCTGTCAAGAACATTGATATATTTTACAGTGTCCGGAATAGCGTCGATAAGTGCCTGTGCACAGAATGGTCTGTAAAGACGAACCTTTACAACTCCGACTTTCTCTCCGGCTGCTCTTAAGTAATCGATTGTCTCCTCAATAGTATCGCAGACAGATCCCATAGCGATGATGACTTTCTCAGCATCCTCTGCTCCATAATAGTTAAACAGTTTATAATCTGTTCCAATCTTAGCATTAACTTTGTCCATGTACTCCTGAACGATTGCCGGCATAGCATCGTAGTATGGGTTACATGCTTCTCTTGCCTGGAAGAAGATATCCGGGTTCTGAGCAGAACCTCTCTGGCATGGGTGATTAGGATTCAGAGCATGCTTTCTGAATTCATCGATTGCGTTCATATCTACCAGATCTTTCAGATCTTCATAATCCCAAGTCTCAATCTTCTGAATCTCGTGTGATGTACGGAATCCATCAAAAAAGTTGATAAATGGAAGTTTTCCCTTTAATGCTGCACAATGTGCAACTGGTGTCAGATCCATAACTTCCTGTACACTGGACTCACACAGCATAGCTGCACCAGTCTGACGACAGGCGTAAACATCAGAGTGATCTCCAAAAATTGAAAGTGCATGACTTGCAAGTGCACGAGCTGATACATGGAATACTCCAGGAAGCTGCTCCCCTGCAACTTTATATAAGTTAGGAATCATCAACAGCAATCCCTGAGATGCTGTAAATGTTGTTGTAAGTGCTCCTGCTGCCAGGGATCCATGAACGGCTCCTGCTGCACCAGCCTCTGACTGCATCTCTGTTACCTGAACAGTCTCTCCAAATATATTCTTTCTGCCTTCTGTAGCCCACTCATCTACATGCTCCGGCATAACAGATGATGGTGTAATTGGGTAAATAGCTGCTACTTCAGTATATGCATATGAAGCATGTGCTGCGGCCTGATTACCATCCATGGTTTTCATTTTTCTTGCCATTTTGTTGTTCCTCCTTAGACATTATTCAAGAAAACTAATTCTTTACATATATCTTATATTATAGTCCGGCACTTCTTAAAAGTCTAGATATTCTCCGTTTCTTTTTGTTCCTTTTTTGATACAAAATTAACGACGCTTCTCTTTCTAATGCAATAACACTAAAAAAGCTGCCTAACAAGCAGCTTTTTTCTTAATCTTTATTCGATTATATACAATCAAAACAAATGATACAACTACAATGGTTCCGGCAAGAACCTGTGATACCGGAATTTCTGTACCCGGAATCCAGAGCTGATCTGTTCTTAATCCCTCGATCCATGCTCTTCCTGCACCATATCCAAACAGATACATCAAGAATACTTCTCCCTGGAACTTTTTATGTCTGCGATACAACAACAGTAATATCAACAAGGCGAAACACCACATAGACTCATAAAGATATGTCGGGCTCACTTGAATATAAGATACCCCATCCACTGTTTCCATGTGTTTTCTCATTAAATCCGTGATATCCGAAGATCTGACTGCATCTACCGGAAGTTTCATAGCAAATAATCCATCTGTATACTCACCAAATGCTTCCCTGTTAAAGAAATTTCCCCAGCGTCCGATTGCCTGTCCAAGTACAAGTCCAAGACCTGCTGTATCAAAGATCTGTGCTGCTGATAATTTCTTCACTTTTGCAAATACAATTACTGTAAGAACCGCTGCGATCACACCGCCGTAAATTGCAAGCCCTCCCTGTCTGAGGTTAAAAATACTAAGCAGGTCATCTTTGTACATATCCCATGAAAAAATCACGTAATATGCCCTGGCACCGATGATTGAAATGACTACTGCACAAATAGACAGATCATAATAATCTTCTTCTTTCTGTCCAGTTCTTTTTGCTTCATATACTGCCATAAAAATTCCGGCAAGAATCCCAGCACCTATGATCATTCCGTAATAAGCAATATCAAATCCAAATACCGTAATATGATTCCCTACTGAAGAAAGATGTATTCCCAGATGTGGAAAATCAATCGTTCTAGTCATTTTTCATACTTCCTTCCACACTGTGATTATACATTAAATCGGAATAACATAATATCGCCGTCTTTTACTACATATTCTTTTCCTTCCAGACGGATCAGACCTTTTTCTTTTGCAGCTGCATGACTTCCACATGCAATCAAGTCATCATAAGAAACAACCTCTGCTCGGATAAATCCACGTTCAAAATCAGAGTGGATCTTTCCTGCTGCCTGCGGTGCCTTTGTTCCCTCTGTAATTGTCCATGCACGGACCTCCGGTTCACCTGCAGTCAGATAACTGATCAGTCCGAGGAGCTTGTAGCTTGCCTTGATCAGTTTCTCAAGTCCTGACTCAGTAAGACCAAGATCTTCCAGGAACATTTTTTTCTCATCATCATCTAATTCAGAAATCTCAGCTTCAATTTCTGCACATACTACAAATACTTCACTTTCTTCTTTTGCAGCATACTCTCTGACTGCCTGAACTCCTGCATTGGAAGCTCCGTCATCTGCAAGATCATCTTCTGATACATTTGCAGCGTAGATGACCGGTTTATATGTCAGAAGATTATAACTCTTAAGCCACTCCTCTTCTTCCTCATCTTCTACTGCGTCAAATGTCTTGGCAAGTCTTCCATCTTCCAGATGTGCTTTGATCTTCTCAAGAAGAGCCAGCTCTTTTGCTGCTGCCTTGTCATTTCTTGCAACCTTAGTTGTCTTTGCAATTCTTCTCTCCAGGATCTCAAGGTCTGAGAAGATAAGCTCCAGATTAATTGTCTCAATATCTCTGAGCGGATCAATACTTCCATCTACATGTACAATATTACTGTTCTCAAAACAACGTACTACATGCACGATCGCATCTACTTCACGGATATTTGCAAGGAACTGATTTCCAAGCCCTTCTCCTTTTGATGCTCCCTTTACAAGTCCTGCAATATCTACGAACTCAATTGCAGCCGGGATGATCTTCTTCGTGTGATACATCTCGCCAAGGACATTCAGTCTCTCGTCCGGCACAGTTACAACTCCGACATTCGGGTCAATGGTACAAAACGGATAGTTTGCAGACTCCGCTCCTGCTTTTGTCAGTGAATTAAAAAGGGTACTCTTACCTACATTCGGTAATCCCACGATTCCTAATTTCATCTTTCTATATTCCTCCTATAAATCCTCTTTATCTTTCTTAATAACCTTAATACAATACCCTGTATTATACCATAGCATCTTATCTTTGTGAATAATCATTTTCATCTCATCCCCGACTCTTTCTCTTTATATTTCCACACTTTCCGAAATGAATTTTTCAAATTTTTTTCGCTTTACAAGCTTTTTTGTACCCTCGTTGCAACATCAAAGGTGTTTATTGGCTTTCTATCTCTTCTTACATATAAAATGTGTAACCATGACATTAATAAGCACGAAAGAAAACATTACACCTACAGTAATAAGAATCGGCCAATGAAATGTAAAATATGACAATTTATTTTCCATATAAATTTTCACACCAACCAAGACTACCATTCCCGCAGTAAACAACAATCCCATCACACACATAAAATAATAACTGCCTTCTCCAAAGAGCATTAATTTCATTTGCTTATCGGTCATCCCGATGCTTTTCATAATATCAAATTCTTTTCTCCGAGCGTACATCCCGGTAAATACGACGTTACAATAATTGGTCAATCCCGCAATGAATAATATGATGCTTATAGCACCTAAGAGAATTCGATTTCCTCTCATATATGTTTCTTTTTGCTGCATCAGGTCTGATTTACAGATAACAAAAACTCCTGCTTCGCCTGTGCCTTCATCCATCGATACTTCTGTCATTTCGGATCGTTTCTTATTTTCCTCGGATATCAGCTCGCTGATCTGTGTTTTCACATAAGGTTCTTTTTTTGGATCAGCAGTTAATTCCATTGCTAATATCTTTTTCTCAGTTGGTATCTTTTGAAAGCCTTTCTCACTGATAAAATAGTATAAGCTGCATTCTCCATGCCAAGATTGATTTATTTCCGGGAAATCATCGTTTTGCCGATCCAAATAACCACATAGAGTAAATGTTTCAGATTCTTTTTGAGGGAATTCGTCTTCCTGTTGTTTCTCTTTACTATCAGAATTATTTTGTTCTTTTCTACGAATCGCATCTTCTCTTGAAAGCAAAGTTTTAAAGTATACTGGTTCGCCAATTGCTTCATCTGCAAGTTTTTGCTGTTCCGGAGTCAGCATATGATCATGTATGATCAGCACGCCATTTCCTTCTTCCAAAGATTTCAAATCAATATTGAGTTGATTATCCTGAACGTATTTCTTAAGCGACAAGATTTGATTTTCATTTAAAATCTGCACCGTATCCCAACTGAATCCTTCCACCATATTGTCATTTGTAAGATTCGAAAGCCCTTCATCATAAGGACGGATGCCCTTTCTGGATATAACTGTAGTTACATAAGCTCCTTCGATCAGATTAGAATTCTCCCAATCGATACCATCTATCTTGTGTAATTTTTTCTCCAACTCTTGAGAAATTGGTGAAAATTCATCATAATCGTTATCATACAACAGTTCCACACCATCTCCCTGCGTCAGCAAAGGATCCACATCGATTTCTCTTGTTTTATATTCTTCCCCACACCCCTGGCTTTTCCCAAATTCGCTAAACTCTCCTGCCAGCAAAAAATCAGGACGTTTCTCAAGAAGATGCTTATAATCACATCCATTTGTAAGTACATTCATTAGAATAAAGGATAGGACACCTAAAAATATAGAAAGACTTGTAATGATAAATCGTGCTTTCTGTCGTGTTATATTTCCCCATGCAATATAAAGCATTTCTCCTATTTCAGAACGTTTCAACACCATTTCCACAGGATGTTTTCTTTTTCTGTTAAGCTTATTTCCATCATAAGTAGCACTCTCAACGCAAGACAGAGTCGTTATTTTTCTAATAACACCTTCCGATGCTATCCACAGAATTCCATTTACAAATAGAACAGAAATCAAAAGAATCCACGGCCTGAAAAAGGAAAGTATCGTGTTTCCTCCCATTTCCTGATAAAAATGAAAGCCTAATATTTTCGGTATCAATAAAATCAAAATCAGTGCAGAAATCAAACTTCCCAAGGCAGAGCCTTTTAACATGAGTAATCGCATTTGTTTCCGGTAAATTTTCGTAATCTGTCTTTCTGTAGCTCCAATCGTGTGGAGCAAACCGAGATTTTGAACATCTTCACTCATGGATATCCAAAGGACATTGCGCACAAGGAAATAAATTCCGCACAAAATACCTATCGTTCCTAATATCACCATCTCATATCCACCTGCGAATTTAGAAACGGCAGTATATTGTGCTGTATCAGAAACGTATATCTTCTGATCTGCACTCTTCATCGGCAATGCCTGATATAATTTTTCTTCTGTTTTGCTTCTGCTTAAATGATTGCTCTGACTGAAAAGTAAAGTATAGGGACCCTTTTCCAGTTTCAACTCTTTAATTTTGTCATGTGAAATATATCCGATTGACAATTCATTTCCAGAGTCCGTATACCAGCCACATAGCTTGAATTTTTCTTTCGAATGCTCGAACAGACCTTTGTATACATCTAAGTTTATTTCCATTCCCTGTTCTGGTTCAGAAATACCTAGTTTTTTCAATGCCCTCTCAGATAATAGAATTTCATCCTTTTTCTGTGGGTAATTTCCAATCACATTGGTATATGCAGGCTTCAAAAAAGAGTTCCAGCTTTCCAAGTCAGCCCAAACTACGTTGCATATCGTTTTTTCATTATTCTTAGAAATGTCTGTAGCTTCACCTACAAAAATACTTTTCCCAACTTGTTTTATATAATCCAGTTGTTTTAATTTTGCATATTGTTCTTCTGTTCCATCTTCTATTCTGCCCGAAGAAGCAGTTCCATTTTCTCTGATTAATCTTATTTCTTCTGCCTGTATTTTTCCAACGGAGATTCCGAATACCATGGTAATCGCAACAATTCCGATTACTACCGAGCAAAATAAAATCGCATTTCTTACCTTTTTTGTGCCTGCAAAATTTTTAGCCAGAAATCGGATTATGTCTTTATTGTTATTTGGAATGTTCTTATGAAACATAATGATACCTCCTAACAATCGTTACAATCTCTTGTATAGATTTTCCCATCGGACATACGTATTACTCTGTCTGCCATCTGCGCTACTTCCTCTTGATGAGTCACGATCAATGTCGTCTGATGGAATCTTGCGGCACAGGATTTTAGTAATCCTACGACTTCCATACTTGTAACAGAATCCAGATTTCCGGTCGGTTCATCCGCCAGGACAATTGCCGGTTTCGTTAATAATGCCCGCGCGATAGAAACTCGCTGTTGCTGCCCGCCGGACAGTGTTGATGGAAAACGTTCTAATTTATCTTTTAATCCAAGTGTTTCTACAATTTCATTGAAAAAATCTACATCGATTTCCTTACCATCCAGTCGCATCGGAAGAACTATATTTTCGCGTATGCTAAGAGAAGGTATCAAATTATATTGCTGAAATACAAATCCGATATTTCTTCTTCTGAATATCGTTCTTTCTTCCTTGTTAAGATCTTTTAAACTTGTATTTCTGATCCAGACACCTCCAAAATCCGGAGTATCAAGACCTCCCAAAATGTTCATAAGTGTTGTCTTTCCACACCCAGATGTGCCGACAACTGCTATAAATTCGCCCTCTTCTACTGTTAGTGACACACCATCTAAAGCACGCACTTCATATGTATCGGATGTATAATATTTTTTAAGATTTATGGCTTTAATTATGTCCATCTTTTCTGTAAACTCCCTTCGCAAATACTACTTTTTTTCAGCCATACTCTATTTTACATGGTACATCTTACAAACTTCTTACAAGGTGCATATGAATTGTCTATATCGGAAGATTCACCTCTATAAGCATCCCTGGATTCATTTGTTTTGCTTTTATCATCCCTTTTTGTAATAAAACAATCTCTCTGGAAAGATATAAACCAATTCCGCATCCTTCCTGCCCTCTTGCCTGTTCACCACGATAAAATCTTTGAAAAATTTTATTTTCTTCTCCGTCTTTTATTCCGATTCCATAATCTCTTACTTGAATTTTATAAAACATTTCTGTCTGTTTCATTGTGATATTGATCGTGCTGTTGTTTGTACTATATTTGACTGCATTATCAAACACATTATAAAACGCCTCACACATCCAGTTTTTATCATGTTCGCAAATGATTTTCTCCGGCAATTCTACTTGAAAATAGATATCTTTCTCTTCTGCTTTTTTCTGTATTTGCCCCAACGCATTTAGAATCGTTTCAACAAGATTTTCTTTTTGAGTGTGAACTTGTATGATTCCCTGCTCTAATCGGGCAGTTTTTATAAAGCTCTCCACCAAAAAACATAATTGTTCTTCACTTGTTCGCAAGTCTTTTATGTATTCTGTATTCACTGTTTCTTGAGTTTCATTTAATGACTCTTGCAGCAATTCTGTATAATTTTTTATATTCGCCAGCGGTGTCCTTAGTTGATGTGCAATCTCAGAAATTAATTTCTGTATCTCATATTTACTTTTTTCAGCCTCTTTCCTTCTTCCTTCCAATATTTCCTGTAAACGGATTAATTGATTGGTCGTTTTAGAATAGATTGTTTCTTTCCCTATATCAGAACCATCTAATTCATTGCCGTTTATTAAGGATTCCGTCAATTTATATATTTTATTCATTTCATTTGTTCTCAAATGATTTTCAACTAAATATACAGTGCTTCCTCCGAGTATGAAACCTATTAAAAGTACTGTAAAAATTGCTACAGCCATGCTACTCTCCCATTCTATATCCCATTCCAAATACATTACTGATAACATTCGATGAATCATTCAATTTCTTTTTCAATCTGCTGATCATAACGCTAATTGTGTTAGGATCAATGAATTCACTATCGATTCCCCATATATTTTCCATGATCATCTCTTTTGTAAGAACCTGATTCTGGTTCATAATAAAATATTCCAAAAGCTGATACTCTTTGAGTGTTAACGATATTTCTGTTTTTCCTACAAAAACCTGTTTTCTATCCGAATACAAGATGACCTGCCCGCACATAAAAACATTTTCATTTGATTTTCTCTTCAAAACAACTTCCATACGTTTTAACAATACCTTTATTGAAAATGGTTTGACCACATAATCATCTGCTCCTATATCAAATGCTTTTAACATATCTTTTTCATCATCTTTTGCAGTTAAAAAAATTGCTGGGATTCTTCCATTTTTTTGAAGCTCTTGATATAGATTTATTCCATCTCCATCCGGTAATCCAATATCTACGATCAACAAATCTACAGATCTATCTATATTTTTAATTGCTTCTTTTCTTGAAGCGGCAAGAATCGTTGTATAACCTTGATTTTTCATAGATGTATCTAATGCTTTTCTTAACAAATTGTCATCTTCTATAATTCCTATTACCATACACACCTCCTGATTTTTCTAACTTATATATTAAAAATGTCCTTGCATTCTTACCGTTATGTAAAAAAGCAGGATATATCCTTTTTTCGAGAACATATCCTGCCTGATATTTTATGACCCCAACATCATTTTGTCTGTTTACTTTTTATCCAGGGTTTCCATCAGAATTACAATCCCGGAACCAAATGTAATCTTTACTTCATCTTCTTCGAACTGGTTGCTGACACACAGACTGTCATAAGGTGTGAGCTTATGATCATGAAGCGGATATTTTGCACCTTTGATGCTCAAGCTGTAAATCTCCTGTCCTAATGGGAATATTGAAAAATACGGTCCATATGCATCCTCGCGACGGATTACTGTGTCGCCGCCAATCAGGCGAATCTTATTCTGGGAATCCAGAATGACCGCATCAACTCCCGCTTTAAATGGAATTGTGAGTGTCTGTACATTTGCCCACAGATGGTCGATTCTTCCACCGGTCGCTCCGAGGATATAGATTTCACTGGCTCCAAGTGTCATTGCCAGGCGAATTGCGATTTCTGTATCTGATGCATCTTTTACCGGATTAAATTCGCGGATCGGAACTTTCGTCTCATTGCAGTAATAGTCTCCGATTTTCTGGTCTACACTGTCGAAATCTCCAACAATATAACTTGGAAGTATCTTATGATGATAAAGAAATTCCATTCCCTTATCAACACCAATAATAAACTGACTGTCCAGTGTTTCAAGTTCTGATAATACAAAAGATTCCTCTAACTCTCCACCACTTACAATCACAATTTTCTTACTCATAAGTCTTCAAAATCTCCATCATCGCTTTTGTATTTTCTGCAGGGTCTCCTTTAAATACTGCTGAACCGGCTACAATAATATTCGCTCCTGCATCCAGTACTTCTTTGACATTAGTCTGGTAGATTCCTCCATCGACCTGGATATCTACGAAAAGTCCCTGATCTGTGATCATTTTTCTCGCCTCACGAATCTTATCCAGAGATTCCGGAATAAACTTCTGTCCTCCAAATCCCGGATGTACACTCATGATCAGTAACATATCAATGTCTTTTAACAGATTCTCTACTTTTGAAACCGGTGTTTCCGGGCAGATAGAAAGTCCTACTTTCATTCCACAATCACGAATCTTCGCAATTGTAGCGTTCACATCTTCACAGGCTTCCAGATGAATCGTCACGATATCGGCTCCTGCTTCTTTAAAAGCCTCCACGTAACGAATTGGTTCCTGCACCATAAGATGCGCATCCATAACCTGGTCTGTTGCATTGTGGATAGATTTTAATACCGGCATTCCAAAAGAAATGCTTGGAACGAACATTCCATCCATGACATCAAAATGCAGATATTTTGCACCATTATCCTCTGTAAATTTCATCTGCTCTCCAAGAACTTTAAAATCTGCCGACAATATTGACGGCGCTAAAATGTAATCCATAACTAGTACCTCCTCTTATTTTTCAATTCCTCATATAACTCTTTATAATCTTCATATCTGACAGCATGGATTTTTCCTTTTTCGACGGCTTCTTTCACAGCACAACCTGGTTCATGAATATGATCACACCCGTTAAATCTGCACTGACCTTCATAAGGTTCAAACTCCGGGAAATAATATTTCAGCTCTTCTTTTTCAAAATCATTCACATATAATGAACTGAATCCAGGCGTATCCATAATATAAGAATCTTCACCAATCATAAATAGTTCTGAATGTCTTGTCGTATGCTTTCCTCGCTCAATCTTTCTACTGATACTGCCGGTTTCCATATTGGCCTTTGGATTTAAAAAATTGATAATTGACGACTTTCCGACCCCGGAAGGGCCAGCAATTGCTGTAGTCTTACCTTCCAGCATCCTGCGCAAAGTTTCCATATTCTTTTCTTCTTTTGCACTGACAAATATAAGCTGGCACCCACATTTTTCATAGATTTCCGCCAGTTCCGATAATTTTTCTTCAGAAGCAATATCCTCTTTATTAAAGCACAAAATCACCGGTATCTCTTTCGTCTGCATCATAACAAGAAATCTGTCAAGCAGGTTAAAATGCGGACTTGGCTTTGCCGCTGCAAATACGACCAGTGCCTGGTCAATATTAGCAACTGCTGGTCGGATCAATTCATTCTTTCTCTCAAAAATGTTTATAATACTTCCAGTCTTTTCCACTTCACTTAAAACTTCGATTTCTACGTCATCGCCTACCAGTGGTTTTTTCTTATCCTTGCGAAAGATTCCTTTCGCTTTACATTCATAAACACCGGATTCTACTACATGAACGTAGTAGAATCCGGCAATTCCTTTTACTATCTTTCCCTGCATCTTTTTCTATATCCTATTGCTGACCGCTGTCACTTCCACTTCCACTGCCGCTGTTGCCATTGTCCGTATTTCCACCAGTATTCGTGTTATCAGACGGTTTCGGTCCACGGCTTAATACATAAGTGATCGTGCTGCCTTTCGATACACTTCCTGAAGCCGGGCTCATAGAAATGATTGTTCCTTCTTCATAGTTACTGCTGTATTCATCTTTCTGCTTACTTGCATTCAAACCGTTCTGAGATGCCCATGACAGAAGTTCTTCCTCATCTTTTCCTGCAAAGTTCTGGATACTTACCTTATCGCTGCCACTGCTAAGTACCAGATTGACGGCTGTTCCGGCTGATACTTTTTTACCAGGTGTCACGCTCTGAGAAATAACATTTCCCTTTGCTACACTGTCATCATGCTGGGTGCTGGTAGATCCTACAGTAAGTCCTGCTGCCTGAATCTCACTTCTGGCATCTGCTTCAGATTTTCCACGCACATCCGGTACTGTCTTCTTCTGAGCTCCCTTACTTACAATCATCTTAATCTGCGTGCCTTTTGCTGCTTTGGAATTTGCTGCAGGTGTTGTACTGATTACATTACCTTCAGCTACATTATCATCATACTGAAATTCTGAAGTAGGTTTAAATCCTGCATCTGTCAATTTTCCCTGAGCTTCATCCTCGCTCATGCCAGATACATCCGGCACAATAATCTCTTTTCCAATTAATGCGGAACTTACAACTACATGAACGGTTGAATGTTTCTTTACCTTTGTTCCGGCTTTTGTCTTCTGCTCACTGACTGTTCCTTCCTCATACTTCTCAGAATCTTCTCTAGAGTCAACTTTAATTCCAAGATTCTTATCTTTCAGTGCTTTTGTTGCTTCTTCTTCTGTCTTTCCGACAATATCAGGTACTTTTACTGTATCTTTGTCTGATGAATCTTCTGTTGTTGTTCCGGATCCAATAGATTTAAAAATTCCTGCTGCTTTTCCGACTGCAAAAATCAAAATAAATGCAATGATCAGTGCCACTACGATCATTAGAATCTTCATGACCTTGTTCATACGTGGATTAACTTCTTCTGCGCCTTTTCTGCCATCATAATCGTCATCATCGTACTCTTCGTCGTCATCATCATAACGGTCATCACCATAATCATCGTCATAGTCATCGGCGCCATAATCATCGTCATCTCCGTAATCATCGTCATCTCCGTAATCATCATCATAGTCGTCATAAGAACTTCTGATATCATCCAGTTCATCATCTGTGATAATCACTGTATCTGCATTACGAAGTGGCGGAATTTCAACAAAATCCCCGTCCGGATCCATCATAGATCTCTTCAGATCTCTTGTCAGATCTGCTGTACTTGCATAACGTCTCTCACTGTTCTTCTGGGTACATTTTAAAATAATCTGCTCCAGACTGTACGGAATATCCGGTGCATACTCTGACGGAGGTGTGATTTCCTGCTGCAAATGCTTCATAGCAACTTCCACTGTTGACTCTCCGTCAAATGGTACTCTTCCGGTTACCATCTCATATAGTGTGATACCAATCGAATAAATGTCACTCTTCGCATCACTATAGCCGCCTCTTGCCTGTTCTGGAGATGTATAATGAACAGATCCCATTGCATTGGAACTGATCGTATTAGAAGTAACAGCCTTGGCAATCCCAAAATCAGTCACTTTGACCTTACCATCTCTGGATATCATAACATTCTGAGGTTTAATATCACGATGTACGATACCTGCCGCATGTGCTGCCCCGATACCATTGCACATCTGAATTGCAATGCTAATGACTTCTTTATGGGAAAGCTTTCCCTTCTTTTCAATATATTCTTTTAAAGTGATGCCCTCTACCAGTTCCATCACCATATAATAAAGTCCCCGGTCCTCTCCGACATCATACACATTTACGATATTCGGATTCAGAAGTCCTGCGGCTGCCTGCGCTTCTGAATGGAATTTACGGACAAAATTCTCGTCTTCACGATATTCTTTTTTCAATACTTTGATCGCGACATAACGGTTCAGCATTGTGTCTTTTCCCTTATAGACATCTGCCATACCACCGGCACCAATTTTGCTCAGTACCTCGTATCTCTTTCCTAATACAATACCATCTTTTACCATGCACTCACCTCATCTGCAAGCGGCTCAGCTAAAACAACCCCTATGTTATCTCTCCCGCCATTGCTGTTTGCTTTTTCGATCAACATCTGTACTGCCTCGACGATGTCTCTCGCTCCCTTTACAATATCAAACATATCCTCATCTTCAACCATATTACTGAGGCCATCGGTACACATCAGGATCATATCCCCCTTTTTCAGCCGATATTCGTAAATATCAGCCTCTACTTCTTCCTTGACCCCCATGGCTCTTGTAATAATATTCTTATCCGGATGATTCTTAGCTTCTTCTGCTTTTATACCTCCCAGACGAACCATCTCTTCAACAAGAGAATGATCCTTGGACAACTGTTTTATCTTATCACCAATCAGATAAAGACGACTATCTCCGACATTCGAAAAATATAAAGTATTCCCTATTACAGTAGCTATTACGAGTGTCGTTCCCATACCTTCTAACTTCACATCAGACTGTGCTGCCTGTATCAGCTTATGATTTGCTACAGACACAATACTCTTCAAGATTTCTTCCGGTTTATCAAGTTCTGTCTTTTCCAGTTCTTCATGGACAACCTTCACGGTATATTTTGACGCAAAATCACCCGCTTTATGTCCTCCCATTCCGTCTGCTACTACAAGCAGATTCGGAAAAGGACCTACCGGCTTATCTGTCACATAGACATAATCCTGATTCATCTCACGTTTTCGACCCACATCAGTCTTCGCATATATCTTCATCTGGTCTCTCCTCTTTTACAGCACCATATCGTCTTCTAAGCTGTCCACAGGCTCCATCAATATCAGAGCCTCTTTCCCTTCTAATAGTAACATTTATTCCGTTTTTTTCAAGTTTATTTTGAAATTCCATAGCTTTTTTGCTATCTGGCTTTTTGAAATCCCTCTCCTTAATTGGATTTACCGGAATCAAATTCAGATGACAGTTACGGTGTTTCAATATCCCGGTCAGTTCTTTTACATCGTCCGGTCCATCATTCACGCCTGCCACCAGACTATATTCAAAGGTCACTCTGCGCCCGGTCTGCTTGTAATAATCATCACAGGCTTCCAGTACTTCTGAAAGTTCGTATTTATTCGCGATCGGCATCAGTTTTTTACGCTTTTCCTGACTGGAACCATGCAGCGACAATGCAAGAGTAATCTGAAGTCCTTCCCCTGCCAGTCTGTGAATATTGGGTACAATTCCACAAGTGGAGGCTGTAATACTTCTCTGGCTGATATTCAGCCCATGTTCATCACTAAGCATATGTATAAATTTTACAAAGTTATCGTAATTATCCAAAGGCTCTCCTGTTCCCATAACAACAACATTGGATACTCTTTCGCCTGTCATCTTCTGGATCTGATAAATCTGTCTTAACATCTCAGAAGTTGTCAGATTTCTCTCAAGCCCATCCAGTGTAGACGCGCAGAATCTGCACCCCATCCTGCATCCGACCTGTGAGGAAATGCATACCGAATTGCCATAGTTATATTTCATAAGAACACTTTCGATACGGTTCCCGTCCTCCAGCTCAAACAAAAATTTTTCTGTCGGATCCACCTTGGAGATCTGATGGGCGACCACTTTCACTTTACGGATTTCATACGCCTGATCAAGTTTTTCCCGAAGTGCTTTCGACAAGTTTGTCATCTCATCGAATTCTTCTGCCAGTTTTTCATGAAGCCATGCATAAATTTGTTTTGCACGGAACGGTTTTTCTCCGATGCTCTTTATCTCATCTTGTAATTCATCATAGTTATAAGATACGATATCTTTTTTCTCCATGACCTTGCTCCAATCTATTGTTTTCTAAATTCGGCAATATAGAATCCATCCCCCATATCGCTTCCCGGCAGCATCTGTTTTTCCCGGATTTTTTCAAATTCCGGAAAGTTTTCCACAAACCATGCCGCGTTATCCTCATTTTCTTCCCGATTAATTGTACAAGTGCTGTACAGAAGTTTTCCTCCTGGTTTTACATAATTATGGACAACTGTCAAAATCTGTCTCTGTAAGTCTGCAAGTCCTTTCGCCATCTCTACTGTCATCTTACTCTTCAAGTCTGGTTTTTTACCAAGAATTCCAAGTCCTGAACACGGAAGATCTGCAATTAGAATATCTGCTTTTTCATAAGACGCCTCATCATTGATCGTCGCATCCTGGCATACAGCCTCTATGTTATCAAGTCCGCTTCTTTCAATATTCTCTTCAATCAACGCAACCTTGTATTCTGTCAGATCTCTTGCTTCCACATACCCGGTTCCAGACAACTTTTCCGCAAGGTGAATTGCTTTTCCTCCCGGTGCTGCACAGACATCGATCACATAATCTCCTTCTTTCGGTTCTGCCCATTCGGCCACCTGCATGGAACTGATATCCTGGATATAGAAATATCCTTTCTGAAATGACAGAAGTCCTGCCAGATAATCATAATTGGTCAGTTCATATGCATAAGGAAGTACCGGGTGTCTGCGATAGACCACACCATCTTTTTCCAGTTCTTTTTCAAATTCTTCCTTTGAAACAACAGCTGTGTTACGTCTGACTGTCACTGGGCGCTCTTCAAGAAATGCTTTTCCCATCTTCTCTACTGTCTCTTTTCCATATACCGAGATCCACTTTTCTACCATCCACATTGGCAGAGAATATCTCACGGAAAGACAGGCAATCTCATTGGAAGGATCCGGATATGAAACCATGTCCAGATTTCTGCTGATATTACGAAGGACTCCATTTACAAACCCTTTTAGATTCACAAATCCTTTTTTCCCTGCAAGTTTTACCGCTTCATTACACACCGCACTATCCGGTACGTGATCCATATATTTTAACTGGTAGACCGAACTTCTTAAAATCGTGCGGATCACTGGTTTCTGTTTGTTCACTTTTACTTTTGAAAATTGATTGATGATATAATCAATCTCTATCTGATGCTCAAGCGTTCCCTCCACCACTCTCGTGATGAATGCACGCTCTCGTTTTTCCAAATACTGATATTTATCAAGAACATTTTTCAGGGCTATATGACTGTACTCCCCGTCTCTTGTAATTAAGAGCAGCGTCTCTAGTATGATTTCCCTTACATTTACCTGCGTTGCCATGTGTCTATCCTCATTTCCTTTTTATCAAACTATATCTTCACTCAATCACACCATCTTCACGACTACTCTTCTTCATTTTAACTAATCTCTTCAATGTCTAGTCGTCTCTTCTGCCACCTGTCAGAATCAGGATTCGCAAAAGCTGAAGGATTGCAGAAGCTGCACCTGCAACATAAGTAAGTGCTGCTGCCGTCAGTACCTTTTTGGTTCCGGAAAGTTCATCCGGATATAATAGATTGCTCTCACCCAGAATCTTTATCGCTCTTCTGGAAGCATTGAATTCTACCGGAAGTGTTACAATCTGAAATAACACTGCCAGTGAAAATGCCAGAATACCAAGATTCAGTAATGCTTGGGACATCTGGGAATTAAAGAACAATCCCAGAAGAATCAGCGGCCACGCAATGGTACTTCCAAAATTGGCAGCTGGAACAAGTGCACCACGAATCTGTAGCGGTGCATATCCCACCTGATGCTGGATTGCGTGTCCGCACTCATGTGCTGCTACTCCGACAGCTGCCACCGATGTCTGTCCATAAGTCGCATCAGAAAGCCGGAGTACTTTTCCTCTCGGGTCATAATGGTCTGTCAGATTACCGGATATCCTCTCAACCCGGACATCATAGATACCAGCCCTCCTCAGGATTGTCTCCGCAGCCTCTCTTCCTGTCATACCAGAATGACTTCTCACTCTGGAATATTTATTAAATGTTGAATTCATCTTCGCAGATGCGATCATGCAGATGACTACACCGATCAAAACAAGTACATAGGTCGGATCAAAATACATTGGATAATACATAACTATCTACCTCCTTTATCCTTTAGGGGTATTATATATGAAAAAGACGCAAAAACACGTCTTTTCATACTTTCTTAACATTTTTTTAGAATTTCTCCATATTCCAGGTGATTTCCTCTAAGAAATGCGCCTGCATCCATACGTTTTTTGCCTTGAAGCTGAAGTTCCTCAATCTTCAGAAGTCCTTCACCAGTCTGGACATAAAAACTGTCTTTTTCCACTTTTACAATCGTTCCGGCTTCCTGGTCTGTATTGTCTTCCACGACATCTGCCTGCCACAGCTTGATCACTTTATCATTCCAGTGTGTGTAAGCACTTGGCCATGGGTTTAAACCCCGGATCAGGCGCTCAATCTGAACAGCCGGATCATTCCAGTTAATATTACCAAGATTCTTATCCAGCATCTTTGCATATGCAGTCGTGCTCTCTCCCTGTGGCTCCCATGTAGCTGTCTTATCTTCCAGACATTTCAAAGTCTCTACACAAAGCTTTGCTCCTGCCTCTGCCAGTTTATCGTGCAGGCTTCCACCAGTCTCCTTTTGATCTAGCGGGATTTCTGTCTTTAAGATCATATCTCCTGTATCCAGGCCTTCGTTCATCTGCATCGTTGTCACACCAGAAACCTTCTCACCATCAATGACTGCCCACTGAATCGGTGCAGCTCCTCGATACTTTGGAAGTAAAGATGCATGGACATTAATGCAGCCATAAGGTGTCATCTGTAGAATTTCCTTTGGAAGAATCTGCCCAAATGCAATAACAACCATAATATCTGCGTTATATTTTTTCAATTCTTCAATACATTCCGGCTCCCGGATCTTTTTTGGCTGATAAACCGGAATGTCCCGGGCAAGAGCTGCTTCCTTGACCGGCGTATACTGCATCTTGCCGCCACGCCCTTTCGGTTTATCCGGCTGTGTCACTGCAAGAACAACCTCATGCCCGGCTTCTGCAAGCGCCTCTAATGTGCCAACAGAGAAATCCGGTGTCCCCATAAATATGACTTTCATCTATTCCTATTCCTCTCCCTCTTCTACATTGTGAATACCGCCTTCAACAAGATCTACATACATTTTTCCATCCAGATGATCGATCTCATGGCAGAACGCCCTCGCCAGAAGTCCTTCGCCTTCCATCTCAAACTCATTCATATCTTCATCCAAAGCTCTGACTTTTACATAGTTCGGTCTTGTCACCTGTCCACATTTTCCAGGTACACTTAAGCATCCTTCTTCTCCTGTCTGCTCTCCGGAAGTTTCCAAAATCTCCGGATTGATCAGTATGATCGGACCTTCCCCTACATCAATCACTACAATTCTTTTTAACACTCCGACCTGTGGAGCTGCAAGTCCGACTCCCATAGCCTCATACATGGTATCTAACATATCCTCGATCAAAATCTTTGTACGGATACTCATCTTTGTTATTTCTTTACAGTGTTTGGTCAAAACATCGTCCCCAAGCACTCTGATTTCTCTAATTGCCATAATCTTTTTTCTCCTTTACCTGCTACATTCTATCTTATGACGCCTGTGGATTGTAGCCTGCTTTGCATCGGCATCATGTCTTCACTCTGATAATCTTATTATTACGGATTCATATCAAACTGTATCTTCAATGACTGAAAGCCCCGATTGATCTCAATGTATTTTTCCATCCGATCCTTCACCGCCATCAGGATTCTTTCATCTTCACTTTTCAAATAGATGACCTTACGGTAAATATCATTGATTTTCCCTATGCCTGGACTTGCTGGTCCAATGACTGCCATCGGTGCTTCTCCAGCTGCCCGCACTGCAAAATCTTTCAGATATCCTGAAGCTTTCGTAAGAAGTGCCTCGTCTGCCCCTGAGGCATAAATTGCCATCAGCCCGGCAGCCGGCGGATATCCCATAAGTCTCCGGTAACTGATTTCTTCTTCATAAAAACTTTCATAATCCTGCTTTGCGGCATTTACAATACTATAATGCTCTGGACTGTATGTCTGAATCACAACCTCTCCCGGAAGATTCCCTCTCCCGGCACGGCCTGCAGCCTGCACAAGAAGTTGAAATGTACGTTCTCCGGAACGGTAATCGTCCCCATACAGTGACATATCTGCCGCCAGAATTCCAACCAGTGTTACCCCAGGAAAATCATGACCTTTCACGATCATCTGCGTTCCAATCAGAATATCTGCTTCTTCGTTTGCAAACGCTGACAGAATCTTCTCATGCCCGTCTTTATTCTTTGTCGTATCCAGATCCATACGCAGGACTCTTGCCTGTGGAAAGCGCTTCTTTACCAGATCCTCTACCTGCTGCGTTCCCATGCGGAATCCACCAATATAAGGTGAACCACAGGACGGACAAGTTTTGATCATCCTCTCCTCATGCCCACAGTAATGACAGATGAGCCTGCCTCCTCTGTGCTCTGAGAGCGAAACATCACAATGAGGACATTTTACTACATATCCACAGGACCTGCAAGAGACGAACCCCGCATATCCACGCCGATTGAGGAAAAGCATCATCTGGTGGTGCTCACTTAAACGCTTTTCCATAAGTTCTGTCAGTCTGTCACTTAAAATACTGCGGTTTCCATTCTTTAATTCTTCCCGCATATCGACCGTGTATACCTTTGGCATCACTTGCCTGGTAGCACGGTTCTTTAATTCCAGCATCGTGCAGCTCCCCCCCTGGCACCAGGAAAATGCTTCCACAGAAGGTGTTGCTGAACCAAGTACGACACTTGCCTGTTCCATCTGTGCACGGTGTATTGCAGTCTCCCTTGCATGATATCTTGGCACCTGCTCACTTTTATAAGTAGGTTCATGCTCTTCATCAATCACAATCAGTCCCAGATTGGAAAATGGTGTAAAAAGCGCAGATCTAGGTCCAATCATCACATCCACTTCTCCACGTCTGACACGCTCCATCTGATCAGAACGCTCTCCCTGGGAAAGTCTGGAATTCAAAATCGACACCCGGTTCCCAAATCTGGCATAGAAGCGCATCACCGTCTGATAAGTCAGCGCAATCTCCGGAATCAGCATAATTGCCTGTTTTCCCTGACTGACCACCCGACTGATCATCTCAATATAAACTTCCGTCTTCCCACTTCCGGTTACGCCATAAAGCAGATATGTTCCGTAATGTCTCTGACTGTAATCTTTCCAGAATGTGTCGATTGCCTGCTGTTGTTCTGGTGTATGTGTAAGTGGACCGAAATCTTTTTTCTGGTAGTGTATCGGATTACGGAAATTCTCTTCTTCCTGAATCTCCAATACTCCCTGCTCTTCCAGAGAACGAATGACCGAAAGTGTGACATTTAACTTCTTTGTAATGAGCTCATAGTCCTGCTGCGGCTGATCTAACAGCCCTGCCAAAAGCCTTGCTCTTGCCTTTTGGTTCTTATGCAGATAAATATCTAACTGCTTCTTTCCTTCCTCTTCATTTAAAAGAAGCTTCACCTTGCGTTTGTGCTGGATCCGCTCTTTTTTCTTAATAGGAAGTACCGTCTTCAATGCCTGGATCATAGTTCCACCATAGTATTCTCGGATCCATGCAGCTAGAGCAATAAGTTTTGACTCGATTTCCTGATGGTTTTCTTCAATACAAAGAACTTCTTTAATTTTTGCGAGGTCGTAATCTGCTTTTTCAGAAAATCCTATCACATATCCATGAGTTTCTTTATTCCCTTTGCCAAATGGAACTATAACTTCCATTCCAACTTGAAGCACCCCCTCAAGTTCTGGGGGGATGCGATACTGAAACACTTTATCTAATTTTTCATGCGTAATATCAATAATAATATCAGCGAACATTACTCTCCTTTAAGTTCTTCCAATACTTCTTTAATCAGAACTCTCTCATCCATGTCATATTTCACGCCTTTGATTTCCTGATATGTCTCATGTCCCTTTCCAGCCAGCACAATGACATCACCCGGACGTCCATGCTCGATGGCATAACGGATTGCCTCTTTACGGTCACAGATGTCGATATATTTTCCATCTGTCTTTTTCATACCCACGATGATATCATCAATAATTGCCTGTGGCTCTTCGAATCTCGGGTTATCTGAAGTAATGATTGTAAAATCAGACAGTTTTCCGGATACCTCTCCCATCTCATAACGTCTTGTTTTAGAACGGTTTCCGCCACAGCCAAATACCGTCACAATACGTCCCGGATTGTAATCACGAAGTGTGTGTAACAAGCTTTCCAGTGCCATAGCATTATGCGCATAGTCAATCATAAGTGTAAAATCATCGGATACCTTGACCATCTCAATACGGCCTTTGACCTTTGCGACTTTCAGTGCATCTTTGATTTTCTCGATCGGTACATTAAAATGTCTGCATACTGCAATAGCTGTCAGTGAATTGTACACACTGAATTCTCCAGGAATGTCGATTTCCACATCAAAGTCCATCAGTCCTGTCACATGGTACCAAACTCCAAGATATCCCGGTCTTGAGATGTGCTTCACATCGATTGCACGAAGATCTGCCTTCTCCCCAAATCCAAATGTCTCAATTTCGCAGGTTGCACCTTTAAATACATCTTCGAACCACTTGTCATCTACATTTCCAATTCCAACTTTGCACTGTTTGAACAGAAGTCCTTTGCAGCGCTTATAGTCCTCAAAATCTTTATGCTCATTCGGTCCAATATGGTCTTCTCCAAGATTTGTGAAGATTCCGATATCAAACATAATCCCTGCGGTTCTGTGAAGCATCAGTCCCTGTGAAGAAACCTCCATAACCACACAGTCACATCCTGCTTCCACCATCTGTGCAAAATACTTCTGAATCGTGTAAGACTCCGGTGTTGTATTATTAGATGGAATGGTCTTATCCCCGATAATTGCCTCAATCGTACCAATCAATCCGACTTTGTGTCCTACTTCCTCCAGAATAGCTTTTACCATATAAGTTGTTGTTGTCTTACCCTTGGTACCGGTAATTCCAATGGTCTTAAGCTTTTCAGCCGGATATCCGAAGTAGGCTGCTGACATAAGTGCCAGTGCGTATCTTGTATTTTCTACTTTGATAACTGTCAATCCCTCTGGCACTTCCATATCTTTTTCCACAATAACCGCTGCAGCACCTCTTTCTGCTACATCTTTTACATACTGATGACCATCCGAGACAGCACCGCTGATACACACAAACGCACTGCCCGGTACGACCTTTCTGGAATCATTGACAAGTTCTGTAATCTCTATATTATCACTGCCTGCGACCACCTTGTAATCCAGACGCTCCAATAACTTTGTTAATTTCATTCTCTATGCCTCCTGATCATATTTTCAATATTTTACATCTTTACATTTTTTGAAAATAAATAGAAAAATATTTATATTTTATTATATAACATTCTTTTGGCGAAAAGCAACGAATTGCAATAAATTCTTCTATTTACATTGCGTGCTATATATTTTCACCAATTCTGTTATCATGTCAACGGCTTTTTCCATACCTTCAACTGTGATATGCTCATAAGGTCCATGATATGCATGACCACCTGTCCCAAGATTCGGGCAAGGAAGTCCATGGAAACTAAGCTGGCATCCATCTGTACCGCCTCGTATTGGCAGACACTGCGGTGTAAGTCCGACTTTCTCACATGCTTTCTTTGCATTATCAATCAGATGCATATGCTGTGCAATGATCTCACTCATATTACGGTATTGATCTTTTAATGTTAGAATAACAGTTCCGTCTCCCCATTTTTGATTCAGGTCATCTGTAATCTGCTTCATTACTTTCTTGCGTTGCTCAAACTTTTTTGCATCATGGTCTCGGATGATGTAATGAAGCTTTGCAAGTGCACATTCGCCTTCCATACTCAGCAAATGATAAAATCCCTCATAGCCTTCTGTATCACGAGGAGTCTCGCCCTTTGGAAGCATAGAATCGAATTCCATGGCAACAAGACTGGCGTTAACCATCGTATCTTTGGATGATCCCGGGTGTACACTGACACCATGAAATTCTATAGAAGCACTGCATGCATTAAAATTCTCATACTGAATCTCATTTTCAGTGTCACCGTCAAGTGTGTATGCAAAATCCGCACCGAACTTATCAATATCAAAATGTGCAGCACCGGTTCCGGTCTCTTCATCCGGTGTAAATGCAACACAAAGTGGACCGTGTGGAATATTTTCTTCATTTAATCTTTCAATCAATGTAAGAATCTCTGCAATCCCTGCTTTATCATCGGCACCAAGAATTGTCGTTCCATCACTGGTAATCAATGTTCGTCCTTTTAAGTTCTTAAGATGCGGAAACATTTCAGGACTTAAGGTAACTCCACTTTCTCCAAGAGCCAGTGCTTCTCCGTCATACTTTTCTGTAATCATTGGTTTTATATCATGATCACAATAATCAGAAACCGTGTCCATATGTGCAATAAAACCAATTGCAGGGGCGTTTTCATATCCTGGCGTTGCCGGAATTTTCCCATAAAGGAAGCATGAATCTGTCAATATTACATTGCAGATCCCCAAATCTTCCATTTCCTTTTTTAAAACATTTGCCAGGTCAAATTGACACTGGGAGGAAGGTGTTGTATCACTTTCCTCATTGCTTGGTGTACGGATCACCACATATTTCAATAATCGTTCATATACGTTCATAATATATATACTCCTTAAAAACAATATAATATTGAGGTATCTCTATTTATGATATCTGTAGATTATCCCGCGAATCCTATCGGTATTATTCTTTGCAGACATCAACCCATTTTTCTGCACCTGCGACCGCTTCAAGTTCTGCAATCGTAAGTCTGACTGCACTGTGATCATTGCCTGCTGCCGGATAGACAGTATCGAATTTTTTCAGAGATTCATCCAGATAAACAGGAATTCCTTCTTTGATGCCAAATGGGCATACACCGCCCGGAGCATGTCCGATAAAATCTTCCACATCATCAAACGGAATCATCTTTGCCTTTGTATGAAAAGTATCTTTATACTTATGATTGTCTACCCTTGCAGTACCCTCTGCTAGGATCAGAATCGGTGTATCACTAACCAGAAAAGATAATGTCTTCGCAATCATGCCAGGTTCTACTCCAAGTGCCTCTGCCGCAAGCTGTACTGTTGCACTGGAATCTTCCAGTTCAATGATATGGTCTTCGTAACCTTTTTCTTGTAAATATTTTTTTGCTTTTTCAAATGACATAGTAAAAGCCTCATTTCGTAATTATTCGATAGCTGATTTTTCTGAGAAACTGGTAAATAATATTAGTTCTCTGTTGCCATCAGCATATTTATTGTATCATAAAAATGCTTAGAAGAAAGTACTAATTATTGCATGACGCGCACCTCGCAGCAAGAATGCCGAGGCATTCTTGAATTTCATTCTTTTATAGCCCATTATAAAAAGCTCTGGACATCTGCCAGAGCTTTTATTGTCACCGTTTCTTATTCCATTCTGTTCTCGTTCTCTCTCCATACCGTTTTCGTAAAAATTTCTTTCCTATTCCTGCTTAAATCCTTCTCCGACAACTTCATTGGATTCCATAATGATCGTAAATGCTTTCGGATCTATCTCTTTTACCATTCTTTTTATCGTATACATCTGCTTGTTATTGCATGCACACATGACCACGTCTTTTTTTTCACCACTATAGCTTCCCACACCTTCCAGAATCGTTGAACCACGGCCTGCATATTCATCAATCTGTTCTGCCACCTCTTTTCCTTGCTTTGTTACAATCAATGTCATCTTACCTTCATCAATTCCATACATAATACGATCCATAACCGTCGCCATAAGATATGTCACAAGGATTCCATAAATCAGTCCGTCAACTTCTTTGAATACCAGTGCACTTCCAAGGATAATCGTACAGATATCCAAACCGAATGTGATCATACCGAGTGTCATATGTGGTTTTGCTTTCTTGATGGACATACTGATAAAATCCTGTCCTCCGGTAGAGGAACCTCGCATAAAAATCAGTGCAAATCCGATTCCGCATAATACACCCATGCAAAGTGCAGCAAGAAGTCTGTTTCCATTATACACTGGAAGCATCGGTGCCACATAGTCTGTCAGTACAGACCAGATCAGAGTTGTCTTTACTGACTTTAGGAAAAATGTTTTTCCAAGATATTTGTAACAGAAAATGGTGACCGGGATATTCAGAAGTATCATTCCTGCACCAACTGGAATCTTAAACAGATGATACAGTATAATTGCAATTCCGGAAAATCCTGCTACCGGAAAATTCGCATTCAACGCAAAATTATAAATTCCAACCGCACCAAGCATTCCTGCTGCCAGATCCACCAGAAGATCAATCCCTAATTCCTTCCAGTCAAATTTTTTCTTTAACATATACATTTCCTCCTCTTATCTTTCATCTGATATCATAGCTTCTCTCAAAAAAAGAACAGACACAAACTATATATTCTATAATTCGCATCTGCTCTTGTATTATAATTTCATTTCACGAAGATTTAAAATTCTCTGATTACTGCTTCCCCGAAACTGTAATGTAATATCTTTCAAATCTTCTACAAACGGACCATCTACCAGTACATCTATATAAGACAACATCTCATCCGTGACTTCTGTATAGGCTCTTCCACCGGGTATCAGATCTTTGTCATATACATACCCGGAATAACTCCAGATATTCTTCTTTGGATACATTTCCCGGACTTTTTTTAAGAGCTTTACAAGTTCTCTTTGATTCTCCGGTTCAAATGGTTCTCCGCCAAGAAGTGTAAGCCCTGCAATGTATGGATGATTCAATGCATCCAAAATTTCTTTTTCAGTCTTCTCAGTATACAGATTCCCATAATGAAAATCCCATGTTTCTGCATTAAAACAACCTTTACAGTGATGACGACATCCCGAGACAAACAATGTCACTCGAACTCCCGGACCATCTGCTATATCATATTTTTTTATTTCTCCATAATTCATATAAAATTCCCAGCCTTTATTTTTTCAAAACCAATCTTCAAATTTTAATGCAAAATCCAGGAACCGTAAAATTTCATACTTTAACTCCGCAATTTGCTTTTACAGATGTAAGACTCTATCCTTAATCTCCTGTGTTCTTCCCTGATTCCAGAACTGTGTTCCGATATATCCACATGTTCTTCTGGCTACTGACATCTTATCCTGATCATGGTTCCCACAGTTCGGGCACTCCCAGATAAGCTTTCCACTTTCGTCTTCTTTAATCTGAATCTCTCCATCATAACCACAGATTTCACAGTAGTCACTCTTTGTATTCAATTCTGCATACATAATATGCTCGTAGATGAACTGCATCACAGAAAGGACTGCCGGAATGTTCTGCTGCATATCCGGGACTTCAATATAGCTGATTGCTCCTCCTGGCGACAGTTTCTGGAACTCTGCCTCGAACTCCAGCTTGTCAAATGCATTGATCGGCTCAGATACATGTACATGATAACTGTTCGTAATATAATTCTTATCTGTAACTCCTTTGATGATTCCGAATCTCTTCTGAAGACATTTTGCAAACTTGTATGTGGTAGACTCCATCGGTGTACCATATACAGAATAGCTGATATTCTCAGCAGCTTTCCACTGGGCACATTTGTCATTCAACCTCTGCATAACTGCCATTGCAAATGGTCTGGCTTCCGGATCTGTATGCGTCTTTCCAAGCATGCGCATGCACATCTCATAAAGGCCTGCATATCCAAGAGAAATGGTTGAATATCCGCCATATAGAAGCTTATCAATGGTCTCACCCTTTTTCAGTCTTGCCAGTGCGCCGTACTGCCAGAGAATCGGCGCCACATCTGAAATAGTTCCAAGAAGTCTCTCATGACGGCAACGGAGTGCTCTGTGGCATAACTCCAGTCTCTCATCAAGAATCTGCCAAAATCTGTCCATGTCTCCTTCTGCGGAACATGCTACATCTACCAGGTTAATTGTTACAACACCCTGATTGAAACGCCCGTAGAATTTATGCTTTCCGTTTGGAAGCATCTGAGAATCCTCTACTGTCAGGAAAGATCTGCATCCCATACATGGATAAACTTCACCTTTTTTCAGTTCCTTCATGATCTTTGCAGAAATGTAATCCGGGACCATACGCTTTGCAGTACATTTTGCTGCAAGCTCTGTCAGATACCAGTACTTAGAATCTTCTGTAACATTATCTTCATCCAGGACATAGATCAGTTTCGGGAATGCCGGTGTGATCCAAACACCCTTCTCGTTCTTAACGCCTTGCATTCTCTGTTTTAATACTTCTTCAATGATGAGTGCAAGATCCTGTCTTGTCTGACCGTCTTCCACCTCATCCAGATACATGAATACGGTAACAAACGGTGCCTGTCCGTTACATGTCATGAGTGTGATAAGCTGGTACTGGATTGTCTGAATTCCGCTTTTTACCTCTTCTCTCAGACGGCAGTCTGTCAGTTTGTCAATGATTGCCTCATCCAGACTCTCCCCACATGCTTTACGTTCAGAGATAACAATATTACGGATTTTCTTACGGCTGATATCCACAAATGGTGCAAGATGTGCCAGTGTAAAAGACTGTCCTCCATATTGATTACTTGCGACCTGTGCTACAATCTGAGTCGTCACATTACACGCTGTAAAGAAGCTGTGTGGTTTTTCGATCATTGTCTCACTGATGACGGTTCCATTCTGAAGCATATCTTCCAGATTGATCAGATCACAGTTGTGCTCTTTCTGTGCAAAATAATCTGAATCATGGAAATGAATGATTCCCTGTTCATGTGCTTCTACAACCTCTTCCGGAAGAAGTACACGCTTGGAAAGGTCTTTACTTACTTCTCCTGCCATATAGTCTCTCTGCGTGGAGTTGATCACTGGGTTCTTATTGGAATTTTCCTGATTGACTTCTTCATTAATGTTATCAATCAGTGCAAGGATCCCGTTATCTGTTGTATTGGACTTTCTTGCCAATTCACGTTTATAACGGTAGCGCACATACTTCTGTGCCACTTCATAGCCACGCATTCCCATAATTCCAGTCTCTACCATATCTTGAATGTCTTCTACATGTATAGCGTGAGTTGATTTTTTTACCTGTCCTGCAATATCATCTGCAATTGCCCGGACCTGGAATTCATTCAGTTTGTAAATATTATCAACTTCTTCATTAGCTGCGCGGATTGCATTCTCGATCTTTCCCAGATCAAAGCCGACTTCCTCTCCATTTCTTTTTATTACTTTCGTCTTCACTAACATCTTCATGTCTCACGCCTTTCTTATATATCTTTGTTCTTCTGCTTTTCGGATCCACCACAACATCTTGTGTTCCACAATTCACACTCACTCCGGTAAGAAACTATTTAGTTTCTTCAAAATCACAAGATATTGTGTTCCGCTCCATTATATTACTACAAAATATGGCATTTGAAAAGCATTATTTTAATTTTAACATATTTTTATAAGTATACCTTTTTTCTGTCCATTTTTTCCCATTTTGTCTGTTAAAGATCAAATAATGACAACTGATTGGACTCCGGAAGGTCTCCTAAAAGTCCTAAATCTGCCATGTAATCTACAACCGCCTTACTTGCTTTCGTACGGTTTCTAAAATCATCTTTGGACAGATATGGACCATCTTTTGCCGCTTCCTCCACCGCTTCTGCAGCCTTCTCTCCCATTCCGTCAATGCTGGAAAACGGTGGCATCAGCTTTCCGTCTATGATGCTGAATTTTGCTGCTTTTGCGCGATAAATGTCAATTGGCAGAAATTCATATCCCCTCGCATACATTTCCTGAACAATATGCATGTCCTTCATTGTATCCTGTTCTTTTTTGCTGAGAGAATCAGACCGTCTTGTATAATCATCAATATAGTATTGCAGTTTTTCCTTGCCCTGACACATAATTTCATAAGAAAATGCATCTGCACGGATTCCAAAATATGCTCCATAGTATGCCAACGGATAATTTACCTTACAATAGGCGATACGATATGCCATCATGACATAGGCTGCCGCATGGGCTTTCGGAAACATATATTTAATTTTCTCACAGGAGCCAATGTACCACTCTGGCACATCATGTTCCAACATATCTTTTTTATACTCCGGCCAATCTTTACATTTTCCTTTTGCAACGGTACCTTTACGCACTCGCTCCATGATCGTGAAGGATTCCTCACTATCCAGTCCTTTGTTGATCAGATATGTCATAATATCATCTCGGGTACAGATTGCTGTAGAAATGGTTGCCTTACCGCTCTTAATCAGATCCTGCGCATTGTTCAGCCATACGTCCGTTCCATGGGACAATCCGGAAATACGGATCAGATCTGAAAGTGTCTGTGGTTTTGTATCTACTACCATCTGGATTACGAAATCCGTTCCGAACTCCGGAATTCCAAGACATCCTACCGGACATCCTCCGATATCATCTGGTGTGATTCCAAGTGCCGATGTATCATGGAATAAAGACATTACCCCCTGATCATCCAGAGGGATATCTGTTGCTACAAATGGATGATCCGTCTCATTGTACTCATTTTCCATAGCAGGCGAACTGATATATGCCTCAAGTGCCTTGATCATGGTTGGATCATCATGACCCAGAATATCCAATTTTAACAAGTTGTGGTCGATGGAATGATAGTCAAAATGTGTCGTAATAATATCAGTCGTCATATCATTTGCCGGATGCTGCACCGGAGTGAATGAGTTGATATCTTCCCCGTGAGGAAGTACAATGATTCCTCCCGGATGCTGTCCGGTACTTCTGCGGATACCGGTACATCCCTGAACAATCCTGTCAATTTCGCAAGTTCTCTTTCTTGTTCCCCGCTCTTCAAAATAGTTCTTTACATACCCAAATGCTGTCTTATCCGCCAACGTACCAATCGTTCCGGCACGGAACGTCTGTCCGGCTCCGAAAATAATTTCCGTATATTTATGAGCATTACTCTGATAATCTCCTGAGAAGTTCAGATCAATATCTGGCTCTTTATTTCCTTTAAATCCAAGGAATGTTTCAAACGGAATATCAAATCCATCTTTTACAAGCCTGGTTTTGCACACCGGGCACTCCTTATCCGGCATATCCCATCCACAGCCCCCTGCGTAAGCCCGTACTTCTTCGGATTCAAAATCACTGTAGTGGCACTTCGGGCAATAGTAATGTGGGCTTAATGGATTTACCTCTGTAATTCCAGCCATGGTCGCAACAAAAGAAGATCCTACCGAACCACGGGATCCTACAAGATATCCGTCCTCGTTAGATTTCCACACCAATTTCTGTGCGATAATATACATAACGGCGAATCCGTTGGAAATAATGGAATTAAGCTCACGTTCCAGACGCTCTGTAACAATCTCCGGAAGCGGATCTCCGTACATAGAATGTGCCTTGTTATAACATATTTCACGAAGCGTTTTATCTGAATCTGGAATGACCGGTGGACACTTATCCGGGCGGACTGGTGATATTTTTTCCACCATATCCGCAATCATATTGGGATTGTCAATGACAATTTCTTTTGCTTTTGCTGAACCAAGGTATTCAAACTCCTCCAGCATTTCATCTGTCGTATGCAAATACAACGGTGCCTGCTGATCTGCATCTTTGAATCCTTTTCCTGCCATAATGATACGGCGGTACACTTCATCTTCCGGATCCATAAAGTGCACATCACAGGTCGCCACGACCGGCTTATCAAACCGTTCTCCAAGACGGATGATCTCACGGTTGATCTCACGTAAATCTTCCTCACTTTGAACCTTCTCCACACGATCACTATCAATCATGAACCGGTTATTTCCAAGTGGCTGTATTTCCAGATAATCATAAAAATTAACAATTCTGGCAATCCGCTCTGCAGATTTTTCTCCCAGTATTGCCTGATACAATTCTCCTGCTTCACAAGCACTTCCAATAATCAGACCCTCTCTGTATTTTAACACTTCGCTCTTTGGCATTCTCGGCTGACGTCCAAAATACTCCAGATGTGACTTGGAAATCAATGTATAAAGGTTCACGCGTCCAATATCATTCTTTGCCAGAACAATGACATGGTAAGACGGCATCTTACGGATTGCTTCCGCGTTGTGCGCGCCAAAATGATTCATCTGATCCAGTGTCTCGATTCCACGTTCTTCCAGCATCTGAATAAATTTCACATAAATCTCTGCGGTAACTCTGGCATCATCCACTGCTCTATGGTGATGTTCCTGAGAAATATTCAGTGCTTTTGCCACAACGTTTAGCTTAAATTTTGAAAGTGTCGGTAATAATACACGGGCAAGTCCCACCGTATCTACAGAAGTAAAATCCGGTTCTATGCCCTGCTGCCTGCAATTTTCTTCGATAAAGCTCACATCAAAACTGGCATTGTGCGCTACCAGCACTGCATCTCCTACGAACTTTAGAAACTGTGGGAGAATTGTCTCAATCTCCGGTGATTCCATAACCATCTCATCAGTAATGCTTGTAAGCTGTGTGATTCGAAATGGAATCGGAATCTTCGGATTCACAAATGTACTATACTTATCCGTAATTTCTCCGTTCTCAACTTTAACTGCACCAATTTCGATAATCTTATCTTTTGCCGAACTAAATCCCGTCGTCTCCAGATCGAATACAACATAGGTTCCTTTTAAAGACTGACCTTTCTCATTGACTGCCACATCCTGCAAATCATCGACCAGATATCCTTCCACACCATAAATAACTTTAAATGGATCGTCTTTATCCAGTGTCTCAATATAATGATTCGCGTCCGGGAACGCCTGTACCACACCATGATCTGTAATCGCAATTGCCTTATGCCCCCAGTCATGTGCTCTCTTTACAAGATCTTTGACCTCGGAAACTCCGTCCATGTCACTCATTTTCGTATGACAGTGGAGCTCCACTCTCTTTTCTACCGCATTGTCTTTTCTGGATTCTGTAAAATCAGAAATTTTCTTAATTCCAAACACAGAAGAAATGACAAGTTCGCCGTCAAATTTATCAATATTGGTCACGCCTTTAATTTTCAGGAATGCACCCATTTTAATTTCAGCCAGTACATCTGCAAGTTGATCATTACGCACGAACATCTTGACCATGATCGTATCAGTAAAGTCTGTCACTGCATACATGACAATGGTCTTTTCATTGCGGATTTCTCTTGTATCAAAGCTAATGACTTTTCCTCGAAATGTAATTTCTCCCATCTCACCAATCACGGTTGACAGTTCAATCGGCTCATCATCAAATGGACGTCCGTAAATCAAACCTGACTCATCAAGATCCATCTTCGCAGATTTCACAAACACCTTCTTATCACGAAAGCCACCCTTCTTTAATCCACTGCCTTTTGAAAATCCACCTTTTGCAGGACTGCCAGAATTTTTTCCGTCTCCGGAATTTTTTCCACCTTGTCCGCTTCCAGATGTTTCTTTTTCCCCAGACTTTGCTTCTTTTTCCTGCTTTTTTTCCTCTTTTTGCTTCTGTACAGCCTCAACCTGATCCAGTATACTGTCTACTTCCTGCTGCAGACGCATATCATTGTATTTCAAAGTACTTTCTTTTGGTTCTTTATACATGACACGAATCTCAATGGGCAATCCGAAACGGTCTGCATACACACCTTTTAAATAATCTGTCAGAGAATCTTTTTTTCCTTGCGCAATAACAGTGTCGATTAACTGCATGCAAAGAATATTTCCTTCTTCAAAGGTACATTTCGCATTCTGCAGCATATTGCGTTCTACAACACTTCTTGTATCCAGCTCCGCAAGAAAGCTGTCCAGATACTCCGCCATCACATTCTCTGGCGTGTACTGTCCGGACAGCTCATACTTTTCTCGAATCTCTACCTGCACGGCACTTCTTCCGAAAAGCTGGTTCTTGATCAGGTGCTCCATCTCGTATACCAATGTTTTCTGAATCAGATGACGGCTTACTATATGTACTCTTAAAAATGTCCGGTCAGAGTTGGTCGTCACTTTTAATACCTGCGCTCCTTCGAACATATTACGTATATCTTCCCCTGCCTTTAACGTAGGGAATACTTCAAAGAACGGTTTACTCATTCCAATGCAACAGCTCCTGTCTCAATGTCTCTAATAGTTCCTCTTCTTTTACTTTTTTTACAATCTCGCCTTTTTTGATCAGGAGTCCTTCTCCCTTTCCTCCGGCAATTCCAATATCTGCTTCTTTTGCTTCTCCCGGTCCATTGACCACACAGCCCATAACTGCGACCTTAATGTCCAGTGGGATATCTGCAACCATCTCTTCGACCTGATTTGCAAGTCCGATCAGATCAATCTGGGTTCTTCCGCATGTCGGACAGGATACAACCTCAATTCCACCTGTGCGAAGTCCCAGTGTCTTTAAAATAATCTTCGCTGTCTTGATCTCTTCTAGTGGTGATCCAGTCAGTGACACACGGATTGTATCTCCGATTCCCTGTCCAAGAATCAGTCCAAGACCTACTGAGGATTTTATATTACCTGCCAATAATGTTCCTGCCTCTGTAATTCCTACGTGTAATGGGTATGGGCATTTCTTGGCGATCAGTTCATGTGCCTTTACACACATCATAACATCAGAAGATTTGATACTGACTACAAGATTATTATATCCCATCTCCTCGATAAGCTGTATTTTGCCCAAGGCACTCTCTACAAGTCCCTCTGCAGTCACCCCATGATATTTCTCTACCAGATGCTTTTCCAGTGATCCACTATTCACACCAACACGAATTGGAACACCGTACTCTTTTGCTTTTTCAACAACAGCACGGACTCTCTGTTCATCTCCAATATTACCCGGATTAATACGAATCTTATCTGCCCCGTTCTCAATCGCTGCAATCGCCAGCTTATAATCAAAATGAATATCTGCCACAAGTGGAATATGAATCTGCTTCTTGATCTCACCAATTGCTTTCGCTGCATCCATATTCGGCACAGCGCAGCGGATGATCTCACAGCCGGCTTTCTCGAGAGCAAGAATCTGGGCAACAGTCGCCTCCACATCTTCCGTCTTCGTATTTGTCATTGACTGTATTCTGATCGGATTACCTCCTCCGATCGTAACATTTCCAATCTGAACTTCTTTCGTGTGATCTCTGTACATAATTTTTGCTCCTTCACATGCAGAAAACCTGCCACACGGCAGATTTTCTGATATTTTCGTTTTAGGTTTCTTTTGTCTGATACCTACTTTCTGATGAACGTGAACTGTTCCCCATATTCTCGTTCTGTAAGCGTCATCTGATTGCCATCTATGCTGTATGAAAAAGATGAATCCAAATCATCCAGTACATTCTCCAGATCTTCTTTTGTATATGCACCGTCCGCTTTCTCAACTGCCTTGTCAATCTGCTCCTCATCTTTTGTGATGGTAATAATCTTTGACTTCATATCTACGCTGTAATTCATCTCTACGGCTGCATCTGTATTCTCCGCAATATCCATGATGTCTACCTGAATCGTATCGTTCTTCTCAATCTTTAGCGCAATCGTTGCATCCTCACTTTCCCAGGTTCCTACTACTGGATTAGTCGTGAACATTCTCGTCAGCAGATATACTGCGATTAAAATAATCAACACTGAGGATACAAGGGTAACCACTCGCCATATCTTACTTCTTTTTGCCTCATCATTTCCTGCTATAATCATACTCTTATAATCCTCTCACTTTTCTTCTTTTCTATCATAACTAAATTATAGATTCTTTTCCAGACAGTGTCAACGGGTATTATTATGTTCCAGAACGGAACTTTTTCGCTACTTTTTGTTTACATCTGCCACACTTATCTTTTTCTCACATAACACTTGGTAAAATATACCAAAAATACAAAAGAAAGGAGACCTGGCAAGTGTCATTCGGTCAGAAGCTACGCAAATTACGTAAAAAATTTAATATGACTCAGGAAAACGTTGCTGACTGTATCCATGTCTCCCGCTCTGCTATTGCAGGTTACGAAAAAAAGGGCCGCCAGCCTTCTCACGAAAAGCTGACGGCAATCGCAGATTTATTCGAGGTCCCTGTTGATTATCTTCTGAATGACGAAGAGGATACTATCACCCTCTCTCCTTCCCGGCTTACAACCAATTCTGATGATGAGCTGAATCTTTTGCTTGCATACCGAAGCCTCTCCCGAAGCAGCAAACGTGATCTCAAAAAGTATATGAAACTTTTGAAAGAAAAAGATGCTTCAGAAAGCTCTTAATCTGCACTTATTATTTTTCTTTTTTTATTTTCTAGCACTCTTCTGCAATTTTATAAATTAGATGCTCCGTATCTTCCCAGCCAATACAAGGATCCGTAATGGACTTTCCATATACCATATCAGGTCCGATATTCTGTCTTCCTTCTTCCAGATAACTTTCCACCATAACACCCTTGATCATATTTTTCAGATCCGGATTATATCTTCGTGTATGAAGCACTTCACTGACAATACGAAGCTGTTCTTTGTATTTTTTATTTGAATTAGAATGGTTCGCATCAACAATTGCTGCTGGATTTTTCAGATCTTTCTTCTGATAAAGTTCAAATAATCGCAGGCAATCTTCATAATGATAATTTGGCTGGCATGTTCCATATTTGTCTACGCCTCCACGCAAAATCACATGTGCCAGATCATTTCCTGACGTCTGTACATCCATACCTCTGTAAATGAAACGATGTCCCATCTGGGCTGCCACTACAGAATTCAGCATCACCGACAGATCTCCACTGGTCGGATTCTTCATTCCGACAGGAATATCCATTCCACTTGCTGTCAGACGATGCTGCTGATTTTCCACAGAGCGTGCACCGATTGCCTCATAAGATAAAATATCATCCAGATAGCTTCTGTTCTCCGGATATAACATCTCATCTGCTCCGGTCAGTCCGCTTTCTTCCATAGCACGGATATGCATATGACGGATTGCAATAATTCCCGCATAAAGATCCGGTGCCTTATCCGGATCCGGCTGATGGAGCATTCCTTTATATCCCTCGCCGGTCGTTCTTGGTTTATTTGTATAAATTCTTGGAATAATCATCAGTTTATCTTTTACTTTTTCATTGACTTTTGCCAGACGATTCACATACTCACACACGGAATCTTCATTATCTGCAGAACACGGTCCGATAATGACTGCAAATTTATCCGATTTCCCCGTAAAAATATCTCGAATCTCCTGATCTCTTTTTTTCTTTAACTCTGCAAGCTTTTCTGACAGAGGATATTCTTCCTTCAGTTCTGTCGGGGAAGGCAGTGTCGTATTGATTTTCATAGACATATTTTTTCTCCTTCTATGTTTCTTCTCTCTTATTCATTCAAGACTTAACTATCCTAAAATCTGTACTCCACCAAGAAGCACATAAGATATGAACCACATAATTACAGTTGCCATGCAGATTCCAATGATGATTGCCGGAAATGCTTTCTTAAATTTCACACCGAGAAGTGCGGCAATGAGTGAACCTGTCCAGGCTCCGGTTCCCGGAAGCGGAATACCAACAAATAATACAAGTCCCCAGAATTCAAATTTTTCAATCTGGTCTTTTTTCTTCATTGCTTTTGCTTCCAGCTTATCTACCAGCGGTTTTAAATGTTTTGTTCCTTTCATCCAGTTAAAAATCGGTGTGATCAGAAGCAGGATAAACGGAACCGGTATAATATTCCCAAGAATACATAATGGAATCGCTTTTGCGACCGGCACTCCAAGAAGCGGACCTGCCACAAGAAGTGCTCCACGAAGTTCCAAAATCGGAATCATGGAAATAATAAATACAATTGCCTCTTTCCCAACACTTCCACTGAGTGCATCAATAATTCCTTGTACTAATGACTGTGTCATACATCTCTCCTTATTTTTTCATTTATTTTTGTAACTGTTCAGAACCCCGCCACACAAATTCGCAAAAACGCAAATAACTGCTCCATCTCTTCTCTTGTCCCGATGGTAATACGCATATATTGCTCGATTCTCTCGCTGCCCCAAAATCGCACATAGATATCATGTGCCTTTAATGCCTCAAACAGCTCTTTCGCATCGTATTCCGGGTGCTTTGCAAATATAAAGTTGGAACCAGAATCCAGATATGTAAATCCAAGTTTTGTAAGTTCTTCTTTTGCCCACTCCCTTGTCTCAACAATTTTTCTGACGCCATTCTCGAAATATTCCCTGTCTTTCACAGCTTCCACACCACACACAATTGAAGTCTGGTTCATAGTGTAAGAGTTAAATGAATATTTCGCATCATTTAAGTATTTGATCAATGTCGGATTGCTGATAGCATAGCCGATTCGCATACCCGCCATAGATCTTGCCTTGGAAAATGTCTGGACAACGATCAGGTTATCGTATTTGTCAATCAGTTCCAGTGCGGAACGTCCTGCAAAATCAATATACGCTTCATCCACGATCACAATGACATCCTGATTATGTGCAATGATATCTTCTACTACTGACAGATCCTCATAGATTCCTGTCGGTGCATTTGGGTTTGGGAAAATCACTCCCCCGTTCTCCTTATAGTAGTCTTCTTTTACAAGTTTGAAATCCTCATCCAGTTTCTGACATTCATATGGAATCCGATACAGATCCGCCCATACACTATAAAAAGAATAAGTAATATCCGGGAAAAATATCGGTTTTTCGGAATTAAAAAATGTCAGGAAACACATAGACAATACATCATCGGATCCTACACCTACAAATACCTGGTCCGGATTCACATGATAAAAGTCCGCAAGCGCATTTACAAGTGGTGCTGCAGTCGGATCCGGATAAAGGCGGAAACGGTCTGTATCCATCTCTTCTAACGCTTTTGTGACTCCCGGTGCCGGTGGATATGGATTCTCATTCGTATTTAATTTGATGACTTTGCGCTGTGGCTGTTCACCTGGTACATATGGCTCTACTTTTCTTATGTTCTTCTCAAATGCTTTCATACTATGCTCCTGTATCTTTGCCAAATTTGTTCATCGCCGCGGCCTCTGAACATTACATGTATTCCTTTGCCAGTTCTTTGAATTTTGGAAGCGAATTCACGATTGTCTCATGAGATACACAATATGCCAGTCTTACATATCCCGGGCACGCAAAGGAACTACCCGGTACCATCAGGATATTATATTTCTTTCCTGCATTACAGAATTCCTTTTCATCTGCAACTGGTGATTTTACAAAAAGATAGAATGCTCCCTGTGGTTTGATGCATTCAAATCCACATTCTTTCAATCCGTTATATAGATCTTCTCTGTTTCTGTTGTAGAAAGAAAGGTCTGTCTTTGCATCCAGGCATTTTTCTACTACTTTCTGCTGCAGAGTTGGTGCATTTACAAAACCTAAGATTCTTGTTGCCACATTGGCAGCGGAAAGAAGATCTTCACTGTCTGCAACCTCATCCGGAATAACAAGATATCCTATACGTTCTCCCGGAAGTGACAGGGATTTACTAAAAGAATATCCTACAATCGTATTATCATAATATTTCGTCAGGTATGGAACTTCCACTCCATCATAAGCAAGTTCACGATATGGTTCGTCAGAAATCAGGAAAATCTCTGTTCCATATTCTTTCTGTTTGGCCTCCATGATTGCCGCTAACTTCTTGATTGTCTCCTCTGAATATACAACCCCTGTCGGGTTATTCGGTGTATTTACAATGACAGCTTTTGTCTTTGGTGTGATCTTCTGCTCAAATTCATCAAGCTTTGGCTGAAAATCAACTGTATTCGGGGAAATCTCGACCAGAACTCCATCATAGTTGTTTGTATAAGAACGATATTCTCCAAAATATGGTGCAAATGCAATCACTTCATCTCCGGGATTGATCAGAGATTTTAAAATGACATTCAATCCACCTGCCGCTCCGACAGTCATGACAATGTTCTTGCCGGAAAATTTTGTATCAAATCTTTCATTCAGAGACTTTGCAATTGCCTTTCTTACTTCCGGATATCCACTGTTACTGTTCGTATAGCCATGAAGCACAACCGGATCTGTGTCATTGACCAGTTCGACAATTGCATCTTTTACAATCTGCGGTGCCGGAACATTCGGATTCCCAAGACTGAAATCAAATACATTCTCACGTCCGTAAATTCCTGCCAGACGTGTTCCTTCCTCAAACATTGCACGAATAGCGGAACTGTTCGCTACCATATTTTTCATTTTATCTGCTATCATTTTTCTACCTCCTTTTCATGTACATGCCCTTTTTCTACCATAAATACTGGTTTATAGGAAAGCTTTGCTTTTCTGAGTCCCTCAGAACCGGCATCATCTTCCCGATTCACATATTTGTAATCCATACACTCATGTTCTACAAATTGCTGATTGATCATAGTATATGCTCCGGGCACATCTGCATAAGCTTTCTCTATGTGAACAACAAATGTATCCGGGCAGATTGGTTCTCCGATGGTAAATGCTACGATTTTACCATCAATTCGAAGGATACCGCCCTTCAGGTCAAGTTCTTCAAAAAGTCTGAGTGCATTCATTGTCACACACATCTCTGCATTCTTATCTGTATCATCATTACAGCCATTCTCTTTTCTCCACTTCAAAGCCATCTGGAAACATTCCTCCAGGTTCTCTTTTTTCATGGATTCGTAGCTCCAGCGTCCTTCAAATTCTTTTCGGAATCGATTCACATGGTTCTTCTTTCCATGCATCTTCTTACCAGACAAAGTCGCTAACTTCTCGCTTTCATAGACATAATCCGCTTCGTCCCGGTCATACTCAATCTCGAATCTTCCCGGATACCAGCTTTCCAGTCGTGCAAAATCATCCGGTGTCACATTATACATACGGAACGGATAACCTCGCTCCTCACTATATGTTTTCATCTTATCCAATGCACGCTTCACATGTTCATCTGTCCCTGCCGGAAATGCATAGGCAACATGTCCCTCATCTTCACTTTTGAACACCATGGCTCCTTCAACAATCGCCCATTTTACCGGGTACTGCCTGGACCATAAAAACACATTGACAAATGTACGTTCACAACTTCTGCTCGGATGCTCATCGAAATACTTTGTCATGATTTCCTTGTCTTCCAGCTCTGTTCTCTTAAAAATAATATCTTTCATTCTATGCTCCAATTCAAAACTAGTAAAGAGCACATCCGACGAAGGAATTCCCCGCCATTGTACTCATCGCAGTTCTCGTCCATCTGATAACTGTAATTTTTACTCTTCCGAGTATATCACATTTTCTATACTCATTACAAGGCATGCCCCTAATATCATCTATGTGCTTTTTACTGCTCTGCCAAAAAACAAAGCTTCATAGCTGCAATATCTATGAAGCTTTAAGCGCTTTCTTCACAATCTCACTCATCAGTTTGGAAGCTCCAAAAAGTGCTGCCGGATCTACTGTGAATTTAGAATTATGCGCCGGATATTTTCCCCCGGTCCCCACATGAAAAAATGCTCCCGGAACCAACTCCTGATAACAGGAAAAATCTTCTCCGCCCATCTCCGGATGCTGCAAGGTTACATGGAATCCTTCTTCCATTGCTTCTTTTCGCACAAGTTCTGCCAGATTTGCATCATTGTTCGTTGCCGGACAGCCCGGGATCCATGTAAATTCCACCTGATAACCTTCCCGCTCCAGACCTTCAGCCTGTGCCTGCATCAGTTTCACAATCTGCTCACGCACTTTGGGATTAAATGTGCGAACGGTTCCTTCTAGCCTGGCGGTCTCTGGGATAATGTTCCAGCTTGTGCCTGATGTAAAACGAGTCACACTGATAACTGCCGTCTCCGTCGGACTGATTCTTCGACTTACAATTTCCTGAAGACTTCCTACCAGTCTTGCTGCTGCCGGGATCGGATCCAGACCCGTCTGCGGGGCGCTTCCGTGGCATCCCATTCCTTTTACCGTATATAAGAACCGGTCTACCGCCGCTGAAAATGGACCTGGTGCAATTGCAATCGTTCCGACTGGCATGTTTTGTTTTGTGTGAAGTCCAAAGATTTTTTCAATCTTATATTTTTCAAACATTCCGGTATTTACAACTTTTTCACCACCATGTTCTGCTTCTTCGGCAGGTTGAAACAATAAAATGACGGTACCTTTTATATGCTCTCTCTCTCCTCCAAGAAGTTTTGCCACTCCAAGAAGCGCTGTCGTGTGGAAATCATGTCCACAAGCATGCATACAGCCATCATTTTCTGAACTGTAAGAAAGTCCACTCTCTTCCAGGATCGGCAGCGCATCAATATCCGCTCTGATTGCAACAACACCCCCTGGCTCTTTTCCCTCGATCTTTGCAAGTGCTCCTGTATCAAGTCCCAGATCCAAAAGCTCCACACCTTCTGTCTGTTTTAATACATTTTTTACATAGTTGGTTGTCTCATGCTCCTTTAATGCAAGTTCCGGATGTCTGTGCAGCCATTGAAAATGTTCCAATAAGTATGTCTGTAGTTCTTCTGCCATCACGATTTTCCTCCTGTCTTATCTACCATTCTTTACAAATCCCTAGTTTAAGAATGCCTCTGCATTCTTGCTGCGAGGTGCGCGTCATGCAATTGCATGACATACTTCTACTTAAGCATTCAAAGCATCTCTAAGCTGATCCATTGCCTGCCTTAACGTCTGACGCGGACATGCGATATTGATTCGTTCAAATCCTTCTCCTACTGCCCCAAAAATAAATCCCGGATCCAGCCAGAGATTTGCCTTATCAACAACCAGATGTTCCAGTTCTTCTACTGATAATTCCAGTTCTCTGCAATCCAGCCAAAGCAGATAAGTTCCTTCCGGCTCAATAAGATTGATTTTCGGAATCTCCTGTTTCAGATAATCCCGGACAAAGTCCACATTTCCCTGAAGATATACAAGTAACTCTTCCAACCATTCTTCGCCGTTTTCATAAGCAGCCTGACACGCTTCCATTCCCATCAGATTCGGCTGGCTGTAGCCCGCTTGCATCACTTCGTGTTTAAATTTCTCACGCAGCTTTGGATTGGAAATGATAATGTTGGAAAGTTGAAGCCCTGCCACATTAAATGTTTTTGATGGCGCGGTACATGTGACAGTAATATCTGCAATCTCTTCTGAAATAGATGCCATCATCTGATGTTTATGTCCTTTGTATACAATATCACTGTGGATCTCATCGCTGACAAGTGTCACGTGATATTTCAAGCAGAGCGCTGCAGCTTTTTCCAACTCTTCTCTTTTCCACACACGTCCTACCGGGTTGTGCGGACTGCAGAAAAGTAATAATTTTACATCATTTTCCCGGATTTTCTTCTCCATATCCTCAAAGTCAATGGTGTAGTGCCCCTCTTCTAATTTTAATGGACTTCCAATCAGCTTTCTTCCATTGTCTTCAATGACCTCTCTGAACGGGTAGTAAACCGGCTGCAGCATCAGAACACTTTCTCCCGGCTCTGTGTAGGCTTTTACTGCCATTGCAAGTGCAAATACAATTCCTGGTGTTTTGATGATCCAGTTACTCTTGATTTCCCAGTCAAATCTTCTCTTATACCAGGATTTCACTGCTCTGAAATAATCCTCCAGGGTATCACTGTACCCAAATATACCATGCTCTACAATCTCAAATAAGCGCTCTCTGACTGCTTTTGGTGCCTGAAAATCCATATCTGCCACCCAAAGTGGAAGTATATCCGCTTTCTTTCCTCTTACTGTCGCAAAATCATATTTTAAAGAATGTGTTCCTTTTCGATTGATTACTTTATCAAAATCTGTTGCCATATTTATTTTCTCCTTCATTTTCGCAATTGCCTGTTGTCTTCAAATATTTTAGGACAGGGACTTCTTTTAAAAGTACCTGTCCCAGATTTAATTTTCTTATTTCAGCTTTCTAATCTGTCTTCATTTTATAATAAAACTTTTTATTGTTTCTTACAATTCTGCCATCTCCAAAAATGCTTTTGTACGTTCATTCTCCGGATTATTAAACAATTTCTCCGGTGTATTGTCTTCTACAATCTGTCCCCCTTCCAGGAATAAAATTCTGGAGGCAACATTTTTTACAAAGCGCATCTCATGGGATACTACGATCATCGTCATTCCATCTGCTGCAATTTCTTTCATAACATCAAGAACTCCCCCGATCCACTCCGGATCAAGAGCACTTGTTGGCTCATCAAACAGCATAACCTGCGGTTCTGCTGCAAGTGCTCTCGCTATTCCTACTCTCTGCTGCTGCCCTCCGGAAAGACGTACCGGGTATTCATCTCTCTTCTCGATCAGTCCGACACGTTCCAGCAAATGTTCTGCTTTCTCCACTGCCTGGACTTTCGGCATCTTCTGAACCCGAATCAGTCCTTCCGTAATATTCTCCAGAGCAGTCTTGTTCTTCCAGAGATTATAATGCTGAAATACCATGCTCGTCTTTTCTCTGAGTGCCCGGATTTGTTGTTTATTCTCTTTTCCGGCTTCAATTGTAACTCCATCAATGGTAACTCTCCCTGCATCTGGTACATTTAACCAGTTGAGAGAACGCAGAAGCGTTGTCTTACCGCCTCCGCTTGGTCCGATCAGTGTTACAACTTCACCTTTTTCTATCTGAAAATCCAGATTTTTCAAAACCTGATTATCACCAAAAGCTTTACAAAGTCCTCTTACTTCTACTATCGACATCTTAACTTCTCCTCTCTTTTCTACGCACATAGGTCTCTATCTTTGCAAGCAGACGTTCCAAAAGCATACAGCATACCCAGTAAATCAAAGATACTGCAATATATACCTCAAAGTAACGATAAGATCTCGCTCCAACGATTCTTGCCTGTGCCATAATATCTACAACTGCAATGTTAAATACAAGAGAAGTCTCTTTTAATAATGATATAAAGTTATTGCCCAGACTTGGAAGTGCTACGACAAATGCCTGCGGGATTACAACACTTATAAGCGCCTGCCACTTCGTCATATTCAAGCTATAACAAGCTTCTACCTGTCCTTCATCTACGGACATCAATGCACTGCGGATAATCTCTGACATATATGCCGCTGCATTAAGTCCCAGTGTAATAATTGCGAATACGACCGGGTGGATTCCGTTAATATCAAAACTTGTTCCCCATGCTTCGTTCATCACACGAAGCAGTATCGGGATTCCGTAATACACAAGCACCAACTGTACCATAGTCGGCGTACCACGGATAAATGATATGTATACTTTCGCAACTGTCTTAAGTACCCGTACTTCAAAATAACGGGCCAACGCAATAAAGAACCCTACAATCAGTCCTGCTACACAACTGGCAATTGTAATCAGAAGTGTGATCGGCAGATATACTGCTATCTGCGGAATGGACTGTATCAGAAATTCAACACTAAATATTTTCCCCATCTCTTTTACACCAATCTTTCTCTTTTATTCGGAACTCTTGTGGTTTCCGGTACAACTTATGAATCGCCCTATAGAAATTCGTGCAAGAACGATTTCTGTATAACGGCGTATTGCACAAAATGCACGTCGCATCTCATACGGCGTGCATCTTACATTTTTCCTTATTTCTTTAAAGATATAAGACACTTTCTCGATTATAATTGTGGTGCATAATCTCCATCAAGATACTTCTCGGATAATTCTTTTAATGTACCATTTTCAATCAACGTCTTCAGACTGTCATCAATAATCTTTTTCAGCTTCTCTCCTGACTCGTCCTGTCTCAGAAGCATGTATGTAGTTGTCTCATCACCAGTCTCAAATGGAAGACACTCTAGTTCACTGTCAAGTCCCTGCTCTTTGAGAACATAATCAGCAGTTACTTTAATAGAAGCAATATGTGCATCTGCTCTTCCGTTAATAACTTCCTGAAGCATCTTGCTCATATCTCCATCTGCATACATAATATTGGCTGCTTTGTCCGGATGCTCTTTGTTATAATTCTCAAGCCAGTTTGTCTGTGCTCCTGAGGTTGCAGATACAATCGTTTTTCCTGCAATACTGTTTACATCACTGGAAATATCTGTACGGTCTTTTTTAAATACAATTGCTGCCTGAGTCTCTGTATATGGAATATCCGGGAAAAGATATTTCTGCTCACGTTCTTCATTCTTACCACACTGACTGGCAATCACATCAATCTTGCCAGACTCGAGAGCTGTAAAGATTCCATCCCAGCCTGTTGCTTCATATTTAAATTCAACATCTGGATTCAGATCATCAATTGCCTTCATAACTGCAATATCATATCCGTCCGGTTCGCCTTTTTCATTTACAAGGTTGAACGGAGGATATGCTCCTTCTGTTCCAACTGTATAAGTGGTAACTCCGGAATTGTCAGATTCTTTTTTATCATCTGCTGATTTTCCACAACCAACCATCATACTTGCTGCCATTCCCGCTATCAATAATGTACTTAATACTTTTTTCTTCTTCATAACTGATCACTCCTTACAAGTTTTTTTCATTAGTTTTTATGTTCTTGACTTTTCCTATTATAATTGTAAGATTTTAGTTTGTCTATGTTTAGATTTTTATAGTTTGCTATAGGATATAATTATAGCAATATCTGAATTGATTGAATTGAGTTTTGTTTTTCTTGATGTTTTCCTATATATACGGTATCATTAATTATATTATGTGTAATCATTTTTATTATATGATACCAAAAACTCAACAACATTATATTATAGAGAGAAGACGGTAATTATAAAATCAGAAAAGAAAAAACAGGGTTTCACATTAGTAGAACTCATTGTGGTTCTGACAATCCTTGCAATTCTTGCCGCACTTTTGATTCCGGCTTTAACCGGATACATACGAAAGGCAAAAGAATAAATAATCTGGGCAGAATTACGAACGCTGCTCTGAATGCTGTACAGAGAAATCCCAATGACAAAACAGAAATCAATACATCCAGCAGAAGAATTGCCCGACAGGTATTATCTTATCTGGATAGTGCTGATAAATCTAATGCACAGTACCTTTTCACTGCGCCTTCTGAAAAAAATACATGGGATACTACATTTAATGATTATTTTGGAGAAAAATATGATTCTAATGCTGTACTGCTTCAGATTTTCCATACAACAGACGGAAAAGTTGTTGCAATTAACTTTGGCAAAGACGGTTATATGGTGACAATCGTTCCCGGCAAGGAAACTACATGTGTGTATAACGGGAAATCTTTAAAATCAATCGTAGGGTAAAAAGAGGAGTCAGTTTGCTGCAAGCATCTGGCTCCTCTTTTCTTTTTCATAGCACGAACGCCCACCTCGATTCCACTTTGCTTCTTCTCGGTGCTCGTTTGCATTCTCACACAATATAACAAAAGGACGATTCTCCCCGCAAGCAGCCTCCCACCACTTCCGAATAGCACGAACGCCCACTTCGATTCCGTTTCACTTCATCTCAGTGTTCGTTTGACTCACATAGATTAAAATAAGAG